>CAZSIG010000030.1:3479-6907 GCA_964606195.1 uncultured Anaerolineales bacterium | reverse complement strand
AAGCCCTTATTCGAGTGCAGCGCCACGTTCCCCGCGTTATCGACCGCCTGCACTAAGTAGTTGAAATAGGCGCTCCCCGCGATGGTCGTCGCGCCCGTCCACTTGCCGGTGCTGCTGTTGTATGCCAATTCCAAAACGCTCCAGACGCCGCTGTCGGTTTCATAAAGTGCGAATACCCGTGCCACTCCCGCATCGTCATCGCTGACATCCGCCTCGATGGTCACGGTGCTGTCGCTGATGCTCCCCGCGACGCGCCAGATCTGCGGCGGCGTGAAATCCTCACAATCCGAGTAATACAGCTCGTATGTCTGCCGCGAATACAATCGCTCGGTGCCGCTGTCTTGATGCCCCTGAAACTGCGCGGGAATGACGACTAGACGCGGGGTAGAGTGATACGGATCGAGGTTGCGGTTGACGACGTGCATCTTGGCGGGATACCAACTCGCGCCATCGTACAGCGGCTCAGTCGTCGCGTCGCGCGTGTCGGTGATGAGACGCGGAATCACTGGGTCGAAGTTAGTAATGTCGGTGTGATGCGCGCCCACCAGCGCGACGCCGTGTAGTTCCCCTTCATATTGCGAATACAAATCGTGGCTGTAGCGCGGCTGCACCGGCAAACCGAGCCGCACATTGGTATCGCCGTTCCAGTTGTAATAACTGCCATCATCCACATCTACGCGGTTGTAGTATCCGCTAAAATCGAGCGCGAGCGTATTGACGTAGTAATCATAGCTCTGCGCGATGCTTGCAGTATCTTCTGCCCGCGCCGTCGAGGAGCCTCCCGCAGGTTGGGAAACCTGCGGGAGGTTGAGCTGCGGATTGGGTACGGTCACTTGGTACATCGGCAAGCCGTACAGCGTCGCCTCGATCAGCGATTTCTCATCGTAGCGATTGAATTCTCCGATGCCGACTCGCGATAGATAGAGCTGCTTCGCGTTGCGCAGTGCCTCCCCAACGGACATCGCCTCGCCGGTGAACATCGTGCTGTGCGGTCTGCCGAGTTCCTCCGCGAACAGGTTCATCAACTGCTCCGAATAGGCGATGCCGATCGCGGGGTCGTCGCCCTCCTCCGTCATCACGCCGTAGCCGTAGCCGGTGTTCGCGACGTAGACCGCGCCGCGCCCGGCGAAGCTCTGCGGGAAATCGCGCCACGTTGCGGAGTCGTCATCGTACACGCTGAAGCCGGAGTGACACCCCATCGAGAAGAGCACGCTGTTGGCGAAGCGCAACGCGGAGTTGAGCACATCGTTCACCTCGAAGCGCGCGCTCCCCGCTGGCGGAATCAATTCCTGATGATTAAAGTGCGCGTTGAACGAGACCAGATCTTTTTGCGGCGCGGTGTCGGCTAAGCGCTGCTGCACATCGGCGTCCGTCCAGCTATTCCCGATGAGTGTCTCCACCGCGATGTTCTGCCCGTTCATGGTATCGCGAATCTTCCCCGCGCCATCTTCCATAAAGTCGTAGCCGGTGACCAGCGCGTGATCGGGCGATAGACTCGACTGTGTCAGGAATTGGTTTATCTGCGCGATTATCTCGTTCGGGTGCTCCACCAGCCGCCCGATAGCCAAATCGGGGACGTAAAGCTCGTGCCCGCGCCCCAGAATCGGCTGGCGATCGGCGTAGAAATCGTCGGTCAAGATGTAGCGACCCTCCAGCGCCGCCCAAGTCGAATTGGCTTGCCGCGCCGCGTCGGCGTAGGTATGCTCGTTGGCGAGGCGCGTCTCATCGGGCACGCGGTAGAAGGGCACCGCCACGTCGCCGCCGACGATGACGAGGTACTTGATGGTGGGATAGCTGTCAAGATAGCTCGTTATGACCTCATCCCTGATCGCCTGCGCCACCGCGTTAGCGCGCTGTGGATCGCAGGACGCGGCGTCCCACGCAGTGTATTGCGTCGCGATGTTGGCGTAGTTATCGACAGGGACGATGACGCCGCGCACGTTGGCGTGCTGGGCGAGCGCGGTGAGGTTGGTCAGCAAATTCGATATCGTAGCCGCGCTATACATTCGGTCCAAGCGTTGTTTGTTCAAGAGTATCAGGGTGTGCGGGTTAGTCGGTGGGCTGGGCGCCGCCCAACTTTCACCAGCAGGATAGCCGAAGCCGCGCGTGCAGGTGGCTTGACTGACCGGCACGATCTCGATGCTCAGGTGATATGGCGCGGTACGCCAGTCGCCGTTGTTGCTGTAGACGACGATGTAGTAGTTGCCGGGGACGCGGGCGTAGGTAGTGCCTTGTTCTGGATTAAGCCCTGATTCTGTCGAGGCAAAACTCATCTGTCCCGCGAAGCTCATTTGCCCGGCGAAACTCATCTGCCCCGCGAAGCTCATTTGTCCCGCGAAACTCATCTGCCCGGCAAAACTCATCTGTCCCGCGAAGCTCATTTGTCCCGCGTTCTCTATATCCTTCGCGTCAAGTAATTCCCCAAGTCCATCGGTTACTTCTGTAGTAGTGATGAGTGGGGAGACCATGAACATATCGTAATCTGCGGGGAGATTATTCAGCGTGACCGTGATAAGCGAGGGCGCCGCGATCGGCAGCATGTAGATGTCCACATCGCGCCCTTCTTGCTCGGAGCGCTTAGGCGACAGGTAGCTACTTTGAATGTTGACCGCGCCGCTGCCACTGTGTTGAATAACCGCGTTCGCGTTGGCTTGGGTGACATTATCGTTAGGCTCGTAGGGATCGGTTCCCGCGTCGGGGGTTGCGGTCGCGAGGGGGGAATCGCTGCACACATTGACGATAACCTCATCCACGTACATCAGTGTCCGCGCCCCTCTGCCGCCGTCGTTATGCACGTTGAAATAAACGCGAATGGTATGCCCGCGCCAGGGCGATAGGTCGAAGGTGACGTAGCTCCATTCCTGCGCGTTGGAGTTGATTTTCATCACGCGCGACAGCAGATTGAAATTCGCGTCGTAGATGCCGGCTTCCTGATAATCGTACCAGATCGAGTCTTGCGATTGGGGATAGTAGTAAAAAGAGAGCGTCGCGCTGGTCGCGTTGCTGGGAATATGGATGTCCTGCCAAGCGGCGGAATCAGCCGCGACGTCGGATTGCGTATCGGTGGTGCCCAACAGCAGAGACCGCGCCCCCGTCCACGCGTTGTCGGTGACATCGGTCGCGGGACGCGCCGAATCAGCTATCGTCCAGCCGGTATTCGGCGTTTCGAATCCCCCGTTGACCAGCCCGTTGGCGCAATAGCTGCCTTGCTGCACGATGGAAACATCGGTGTCAGCGACCGTAGATTCCGGCGGCGCGGCTTTGGTCAATCGCGCGGGTACGACCGCGCTGCTTAATATTATTGCCGCGATGATGGCATATATTCCTAACGTGAAGATGATAGGAGAAAACTTTTTGGTAATAATCTTAGGTATCGTCATTATACACCTCCCATAAATGGCAGGTATGGAAACCTGCCCTACTGCGTA
>CAZSIG010000030.1:0-3379 GCA_964606195.1 uncultured Anaerolineales bacterium | reverse complement strand
CCTACTGCGTAGGCGCGGCGTTGGTGGTTAAGGTGCGTCCTACGCGGCGGATACTTGTCCTTTTCTCTGAAGCGAATTATTTGCCGCCCCCCTTGTGGGGGCGGTGATGGTCTGTTTGAATTTCTCTAACTCCCACAAATCCAACCGCGCCCCTAACTGCTGAAACGCGGTTTGTGCGCGGTCGAGTAATTCGCGCCCTTTTCTTATTTCGCCCGTCTGTAAGCACACTCGCGCCAATTGGTACTGCGTTTGTGCCACGTCATACGGCGCGTCCAATTTGTTCAGGATACTCAGGCTCTTCTCATGCGCGGTTATCGCTTGAGAATATCCCTGCTGCGTACTACAAATCTGTCCCAGCACGCGATACGCGCTCCCTTCCTCCAACTTAGCCGCTTGCGCCTTCGCCTGTTCCAACGATAATTGAATATGCCCCATCGCCTCGTCCAGCGAATCTTGTCCCAAATATGCCTCTGCTAAATGGCGGTACACCTCCGGCAAGAAATCCTCCGCGTCGATCTGGCTGAAGAGCCGCAGGCTATGCTGTAAATAAGCCAGAGCCGTAGACCATCGCTGTTGTTTGATGTACACCGCTCCCAGATTATTGTGTAAGACCGCGATGCCGTAAGTGGAATTGATCACTTCCCAAGTGCGCAAGCTCTGCTGATAAACTGCTTCGGCGCGGTCTAACTCTCCTTGATTCAACAGCACGCCGCCCAAGTTATTGGTGATCAACGCCTGCGCGTATACATCGCCGATCTTCTCCACGATTTCTAAGCCTTGTTGATAATGATAAGTCGCTTTTGTCCATTTTGAAACATTGAAATAGCCATTTGCCAGATGTACATGGGCATGTGCTGTTTTGGGAGTATCTCTGATTTCTTGGTATATGCGAAGGCTACGATGACCAAACTCAATGGAATTTTCGTTATCGCCATATTGGCGGTACAGAGCCGAAAGTAGGTTGTACGCGTGCGCCGTCTCCGCGCGCCCCGCGCGCGTCTCGATCTCCTGCGCGATCTCCAGCCCGCGCGCACACTGCGTAATCGCTTGTTCGTATTTTCCCTGACGCTGCAACACCGCACCGTTCAGCAGGTAAAGCCGCGCGGCTTCGACCACCTTTTTGCTTTGCAGCGCGCCGATTCCCTTTTCCACCCACACGAACACCTGCGACAATTCCCCTTTGCGCTCGTGAACCGCGCCGGTTTTCCAGCATAGATTGGCGAACCAGCGATCGTTGTCGGGCACGTCCGCGTTTTCCACGAAGGCGCGCGCCTTTTCGAGATGTGCCAGTGATTCCTGGTACCTGCCCAACACGCTCAGCACGTCCGCCAGCGATTCGTGCACCTCCGCCGCGTCGGTGATCGGCACCGTTATCTTTCCCTGCGCGATGATCTCTAAGGCGCGTTCGTAGAAGCCGATGGCCGCCTCGTTCGCGTAGTTCGTCTTGGCGTGATCGCCCGCCAGCGTCGCGTATCGTAGCGCCTTCGCCCAGGCGCGCCCTTCGTAATAGTGATGTGCTAGGATACTGTAATGTTCCGACAAACTATTCGCGTAGAGTTCCTCGATGCACTGCGCGGTCAGCCGATGTAACTCACGACGGCGCCCGTACAGGATGCTCTCATAGGCGACCTCTTGCGTCAGAATATGTTTGAAAATGTACTTCAAGTCAGGTTCGGGGTGCTCCAGCAGCGTCAAGCCTAGTTTTTCCAACTCCTCCAGACGGCGCGGTAGGTTGCCGTACAGATCTTCGAGGGGATAGACATTCTCCAACACGACGTAAGCGAAAACGCGCCCGATGACCGAGGAGACGCGCAGCACCGATTTCGTCGTCTCCTCCAGACGGTCGATGCGGCTCATAATCACCCCCTCAATCGTATCGGGGACTTCCACCTCGTCGAGTAGTTCTCGCGCGACCGTCCACTGTCCGTCAGCGGTGGTGTAAATCACCCCCGCGTCGACGAGGGCGCGAACGACCTCCTCGACGTAGAACGGGTTGCCCTGTGTGCGTTCTATCACTAGATCGCGCAGATTAGCGGGAATGTCGCCGCCGCCCAACATGGTGCGAATCAGGTTGATCGCGCTCTCCTCCGTTAGTTCTGTCAGATCTATCGCTATTTGGGCGGCACTATCTGCCAACTCATTCCAAACCTCTGTCCCTTCGCGCGGGCGATAAACGATAGTCAGGAAAATCGGGTGCCGACTGACCTGCCGCGCCGCGTATAATAGCAGTTCGCGCGATGCCTCGTCGATCCAATGCACATCCTCGATGACTATCAGCATCGGCTGTTCCTCTGCCCGCGCCGCCAGCAGTTGCACCGTTATATCGAACAGCCGCTGCCGCCGCAGTTTCGCCTCCAACGACGCGGTCAGTTCGTTATCCGACATCGGCGTCCCTAAAGCCTCGCCGATCACCGGCGCCCATGCCGCCAACTCCGCGTCGACTTGAGACAACCCCGCGACCAGCTTGTGCCGTTTGGCATCCGGCGGGTCGTTCTCGTTTATATCGAAGTGATCGCGCCACACGTCGATCCAGGGCAGATAGGGAATGCCTTGCCCAAAGGAGAGGCAATCACCGCCGAGATAGCTCATGCCTAGTTCTTCGGCATAATCGGCGATCTCCTCTACCAGTCGCGATTTGCCCATACCCGCCTCGCCACAGAGGGTCAGAATCTGTCCCGTCCCCGCGACCGCGTCGTCCATGCGCGCCTTAATCAGCGCGACCTCGCGCTCGCGCCCGACGAGACTTTGTACGTATAACTGCCGTTCGGTGCGATCGCGCTCTTTGACGCCGCTCACTCGATAGCGCGCCACTGGCGCGGTTTTGCCCTTCACCTTGATAGCCGGAAGTTCGGTGAACTCGAACGCCCCCGCGACGCGCTGCCGCGTGAAGCGGCTGATGACCATGTTGCCCCAATCGGTCGCCGACATCAGGCGCGCCGCCAGGTTCACCGCGTCGCCCATGACGGTGTACTCCTTGCGCGTGCCCGACCCGACGTTGCCCGCGAAGACGTGCCCGGTATTGATGCCGATGCGCTGTTGTAGTATCTTGCAACTGCCCAGTTGTCGGGCTGCCCACGCGCTCAGGCGGTCGCTGGCGTATTCGCAGATTTCGGTCATCGCCTCTTGCATCTCCAGCGCGGCGAGGACGGCGCGTTCGGGGTCATCCTCGTGCATCGACGGCGCGCCGAAAAGGGCGAGGAGTTTGTCGCCCTTCGTGTACAGGTCAATCTTGTTCGCGGTGCCCTCGTAGCGCTCCAGAATGCGCTGCATGGTGATGTAGTAATGATTGATGATCGCGGTGATTTTGTCCACGTTAGCCGCGCCGAGCACCTCGATCAGTTCGGTCATGCCTAGCACGTTGGCGAAAACGACCGTCACC
>CAZSIG010000029.1:0-15964 GCA_964606195.1 uncultured Anaerolineales bacterium | reverse complement strand
GTCGGAGACATGGCGCGGTTACCGGGCGATATGCGCATATAATCGCGCCGCGCGCTCCTCACCCTAACCCTGCGCGCAGCCTACTCGTAGGAGTGCTCCCCCGCGGGGAGAGGGGCTGGGGGTGAGGGTGATTTTCGTCCATTGGTGATGCGGCAATCTCATGGAAACTACTCCATAAATTTGGGGAAGCTCGCGGAGGGGGGGTAATTATTCGCTGATATTGAGATTTGCGCGAATCGGTTCAAAGTGGTATACTTAGGAAGACTAGAGTGGACTTTGGGAAGTGGGCGGACGCAAGTACCCCCCACTTCTCTTATTATTAGAGGAATTTGTTACAGTACGGGATGGGAATATGAGAAATGATTTTTTGATGGCTCTGAATCAACTTTGCTCAGAGCGCGGTGTATCTCGAGAGATAGTGATTGAGGCGGTAGAAGCGGCTCTGGTTTCGGCTTATCGGCGCAATTTTGGTAATACCCATAATGTCGCGACGAAGATCGATCTGAACAATGGACAAATCCACGTTTATATTGAGAAGATGGTCGTAGAGCCCAGCGACGAATTTGAGCTAGATGAGAATACTCAGATTTTACTGGAAGAGGCGCGAGAAATAGACCCAGATATAGAACTAGGGGAAGCGGTAAGGTTCGAAACCGCGCCACCGAATGAGTTCGGTCGTATCGCAGCACAGACCGCGAAACAGGTAATCTTACAGCGCATTCGTGAGGCTGAGAGAGATGTATTATTTGATAATTACTCCGATCGTGAAGGAGAACTGATTAACGGAACTATTCGCAATGTCGACTCTCAGGCTGTTATTTTGAGCCTGGATAAGGCAGAGGCGATTCTGCCGCGCAGTGAGCAGATCCCAAGAGAACATTATCGTGTGGGGAATCGGCTGCGCGCTTACGTAATGGAAGTACAGCGCACGACGCACGGCCCGCAGATTATAGTATCGCGCAGTCATCGCAACATGCTGCGAAGACTAATGGAACTAGAAGTGCCAGAGATTTTCAACGGCACGGTGGAGATAAAAGGAATCAGTAGAGAGGCTGGCGCGCGTTCTAAGGTCGCGGTCCATGCGTTACAAGAGGGGGTAGACCCGGTGGGCGCGTGTGTCGGGATGCGCGGGGTTCGTATTCAGGCGATAATGAACGAGCTTAGTGGAGAAAAACTGGATATTATCGAATGGTCATCCGATGATAGCGTATTTGTAGCTAACGCTTTGAGTCCTGCCAAAGTCAAGAGTGTAGAGCTGATACCCCCTAAAACGGCTTATGTAATTGTCGCGGATGATCAACTGTCGCTCTCTATTGGCAAAGAAGGACAAAATGCGCGGCTCGCAGCGAAGTTGACGGGGTGGCGCGTTGATATCAGAAGTGTGTCGGAGGCGGCGACACAGGCAGAAGAAATTGCAGCGCGACGTGAAGAACAGCTTCGCGAGGAAGAAACGAAAGAGGACTTAATAGCCGCGGCGCGGTCATTGCTGGAAGAAGCCGAGAGAGCAGAACAAGAACTTCCATTAGCACCTAGCGAAGAAGAAGTGCTGGAGGCGAAAGAAGAGGTTTCCACAGAAGGTACAACGGTCCCCGTAGAGGAAGAAGCGGAGGTGATCGTAAAAGAGCAAGTTGAAGAAGAGGTTGAGGAAGAGATTATAGAAGTTGAACCTGAGGAAGAGCTAGTAGAGGAAGAAATCACTGAGGTTGAAGAGCCTTTGGAGGAGGGAGAAGATATAGATTTCGCTGAATATATAGAGGAAAGCGAGGATTTTGTCGACAAACCCGGTGAATTTGAGGAAGAAGAGGAGGAAAGGAAGAAGAAGCATCGAGACCGCGTATTGATTTTCGATGAACGCTTAGGGCGCGTGGTCAGCAAGAAAAAACGAAAACCCGGACGAAAACAAGATTGGGATGATTTGGGCGAATATGATGATGATTACTAATTCTGGTGAAGAATTATGCGAGGCAAGCATATACCGCGAAGAACTTGTGTCGGGTGCCGACAAGTTTTTCCTAAACATGAATTAATTCGCGTGGTTCGCACTCCTGAAGGCAATATCGCGATAGACGAACAAGGAAAAAGTCCTGGCCGTGGGGCATATCTTTGTCGGCAGAAGTCATGTTGGGATATAGCAATAGATAGAAGCAAATTGGCAAACTCGTTGAAAACATCGATAGACGAAACTACGCGGGCTTATCTGCAAGAGTATGCCTTAGGATTGGAGAAAGGAGCCTAGAATCTTGAAGGAGAGTATGGGGTTCATGTTTAGTCGTATGAGGGTAAGATGATGATAAAGAAAAAATGGTAACGAGAGGTAGTTTTTGAGATTTGTCGATTCCTCTCAACATATCTCCCCGCGAGTTACGTATCATCTTAATTAGATCAAATTGATCTCCCCTATAAAATATTCCCAAATTTTCCTTAATTTGTGTATAATTTAGTGGTCGAGTATAAAACTTTGCCACATCGGATGATAAACAATAGTAGCAAACAGGTACTAAGAGCGCGCCGTTGAAAATTGTGGTTAATGCGTAGTAGCGTCTTTAGTCGATTTTGATTGTTAATAGCTGACTCTATTGAAAAAAGACGAGAAAGATCGCGGATTTAGCTAATAAAGTAGATTGGCTCTTTAGGAGTTCGCGTGGCTGATCTAGCGCACAGCTTATTCTTTGCCTTTTCGTGTCAATTAGTTCAATTCAAAGAACCAATAGATTTATGTCGTCCTATGACCGCGTCTTAATCAGCTTAAATTGTTAAAGAGATTACTTTTTTCGGTGGACTCATACAACCAAGAAAGGGGGATAAGAAGGTATGGTAACGATGAATAAAATTCGAGAAGAAGATGATAGATTGAATAATGCACCAAAAAGAAAACTAGCTCCGGGCAAAAGAGGAGGTAGAGATAGGTCAAGCTCACGCGATAGCAAAAAGCGCGGTGGTCGTAACGAAAACGATCGTAATTCGCGTTCCTCCAAAAAGGGTAGAGGTCGAACTGACTCTTCTCGACGACGCGGCGGTGAAAAGAAGGACTCAGCTCCCCCTAAACAAGAAAAGTCTAAAGGCGTCGAGGTATCTTCTCATATATCGGTACGCGAATTAGCAGGAGCGATGGGGATTAGCCCAATAGACCTCATCAAGGAATTGATGCGCAATGGCATCATGGCTAATATCAATCAACAACTGGACTATGAAACCGCGATAATCGTGGCAGAGGATATGGGGTACGAGGTTCAGGAAAAGCAATACGCTGAACCAGAGGAGACGGTCGAGGAGGAGGAACTAGATTCAACACGCCAGTTTATGTATGCAGAAGAAGCGCCAGAAGATATGAGACCACGGCCGCCGATAGTGACGGTTATGGGGCATGTAGATCACGGCAAAACATCTCTATTGGACGCGATTCGCGATACGGATGTACAGGCTGGAGAGGTGGGCGGTATCACTCAACATATCGGAGCGTACCAGGTTACAGCTAAAGAAGGGCAAAAGATTACATTCGTCGATACACCTGGGCATGAGGCGTTTACCCAGATGCGGGCGCGCGGAGCGCAAGTCACAGATGTCGCGGTTTTGGTGGTTGCTGCGGATGACGGTGTACAGCCACAAACACGCGAGGCTTACGATCATGCAAGTGCCGCGCAGGTGCCAATCATTGTGGCGCTCAATAAGATTGATAAACCAGAAGCGGATCAATTTGCTGCGAAACAGCAGTTGTCTGAACTGGGATTGATGATAGAGGAATGGGGTGGGGAGACTATTTGCGTGCCGGTATCCGCTCGCGATCATATAGGCCTTGAAGATTTATTAGATTCGATTTTGATCGTCGCGGAACTCAGAGAACTGAAGGCAAACCCGAACAGCAACGCGAAAGGCACGGTAATCGAGGCTGAATTAGATCGGAGCCGTGGAACGGTTGCCACCCTTGTGGTGCAAAATGGGACTTTACATCGCGGAGATACGATTGTAGTGAATAATATTTCGGGGAATGTGCGCGCGATGTTCGATTATCACGGCAACCAAGTCAAAGAAGCACCACCGTCAACGCCTGTCGCTGTTTTGGGATTACCTGAAGTGCCACAAGCTGGCGATATCTTTGAAGTAGTGGAGAACGAAAAGGCTGCTCGCGAGATTATCTCTGACCGCGCGGAGGAACAGCGTACTCAAACAACTCAAAGAGCAGGGAAAATGACCCTAGATGATTTATACGCCCAATTCCAGACAGGTGATGTCAAGGAACTAAACATCATATTAAAGGCAGATGTTCAGGGATCGCTGGAGCCAATAGTTTCCTCACTGGAGCAATTAGGAGAAGAAGATCTGAAGGTGAATATTATTCATCAGGGGTTAGGCGATGTCTCGGAGTCAGACATCATGTTAGCCACAGCTTCTAATGCAATCGTAATTGGGTACGAGGTAAATATAGATGCCGCGGCGCGACGAGTCAAGGAGACCGAGCAGATAGACGTGCGGTTGTATGACGTGATCTACAAGCTTATCGAGGATGTCAACAAGGCGTTAACCGGCATGTTAGAACCAGTTTATGAGGAAGTAATTCTGGGTCACGCTGAAGTCCGCGCCGTGTTTAAGATACCTAAGATAGGTAACATTGCCGGAACTTACGTCACTGATGGAGAAATAGCGCGAAATGCCCGCGCGCGTGTGCACCGCGACGGTGAAGTCATACACACTGGACCGATCGGTTCCTTAAAGCGGTTTACGAAGGACGTGACAGAAGTGAATACAAATTACGAGTGCGGAATTGGTTTGGATGGGTTTAACGCGTTTAAGGTTGGCGATGTAATAGAAGCATTTACCAAAGAACGCGTCAGGTAAAAATTGCTTATTTCATCTTGACCATCCCGCGCCGAATTCGGAGGGATGAAGAAGATGTCAAATTATCATCAAAAACGAGTGGCTGATTCACTTTTTGAAGAGATCAGCCAAATTATACAGTTTGAGCTATTAGACCCGCGGTTGCAACTTATCAGTGTGCTAGATGTGGAGGTTAAAGATAATCTGCGCCAGGCGTATGTGTATATCTCCGTACCTTCCGATGTAGAGATATCGGGACGTGAGGTTATAAACGCGCTACATCGAGCATCAGGGTTTATCAGTCAGCAATTGACTGAGTCAACGCGACTAAAACGAATACCCCGACTGATATTTCAGATAGATGAAACGCAACAACGTGCTGCCCGCGTAGAAGAATTATTGCAGCAGATTGGCGCGAATGGCAATCCGGAATAGCTTACGAATGACTTCTTTTTGCAATATCAGGACTTACGCAGACTATGTAGTGATTAACCGCCGAGCACGCCGCGGACGCGGAGAAGATAAAGAAAAGAATTTCTTAACGGTCATACGCGGTCATAAATCCTCATTGAAAAGCATATTCACGGGGCACTCCAAGATCATTTGGAAAAACTCCGCGTTCTCCGCGCTCTCGGCGGTAAATCTTTTTGAATCTGCGTAAGTACTGAACATATAAAAAGAGCGCAGTTATTATAAACTGCGCTCTTTTTATATGTTCTCGCGATTTTAGATCTAAACGGTTGTACGTCTGCGCCATTCTGACTTCACCTCCAATTCAGTTAGGTCTTTATCCATGTTCAAGAAGTCTCTCAGTAGGCGATGAAACTTGCTCGATTCGTCGAGCATGGGGAAATGGCGCGATCCTTCGAAGATAAATGGTTTAATGTGCGATATATCGCGCTCGAACTTGTGCGCTTCTGAAGAATTGATAAAATCATCACCTTTACCATACACTACTAGTAGGGGGCTATTCACACGCGCCACATCATCCATGAAGTTCACATTTTTGAGGGATTGGGTACTTTCATCTATAGCCTGTTCCGCGGCTCGTTTCGCCTCTGCCATTACAATATCATTGGGGATTTGTTTGAATAAGAAATCGCGGTTCACTCCTCGACCTAAGAGTTTCCATGCCTTATTACTTATAGCATCACCAGTAACAGGGGTAGAAATAATAGCTAAATGATCCACCAGATCGGGATGCTTCAATGCTACCTGAAACGCTACAGCACCTCCCAAGCCATGCCCTATAATGGAAGCGCGGAATATGCCTAATTCGTCCATAAAAGCGACGATTAGTTTTTCGAAATCCTCCACTGTATAACTAGAGCGCGACTTATCGGAGTCTCCGAATCCCCACAAATCAAGCGCGTAAAGCCGATTTGAATCGGATAACTCTTCCATAGCGTCCATCCAATACCGCCAGGAGCCTAAACCGTGGACTAGAATAACCGGTTTACCGCGTCCAAACGTCTCGTAGTGGACTAATCCTCCATCAACTATAACTACACTCATAGATTACAATCCCTCTAGATTTTATAAAATCAAGATCGTGTATCGCTATAAATCCAACTTCAGGTAAAAGGTTAAGCTTCGCGTTGTTCTGCTAAGATATTAGCCACTTGTTTAATCAGTTTTTCTGGAGCGAAAGGTTTTAAAATATATGCCACCGCGCCTTGTGCTAAACCTTCATCCATTTTCTCCTTTTGCCCCAGTGCAGATAGGAAAACAATAGGGATATGTCTCGTCTCGTTCATAGTCTGAAGCTTTTTGCAAGCCTCGTATCCCGTCATTTTGGGCATTAACGCGTCGAGCATTATTAGATTAGGTTGTTCTATATTGGCTTTTTCGACAGCTTCTTCCCCATTGGTTACTTCAACTACTTCATAGCCAGCAAAACGCAAACTAAAAGCAATTAATTCGCGAATATCAGTCTCATCTTCAGCTACTAAAACCTTGATCTTTTCTTTTTTTACCATCTCGCTTTATTACCCAAAACTAGCTCTCTTTGGGACTGGTTCAGTTGGGTTGGATATAGATCACGAATACCACGAATAGTCAAATTACGCGAATTTTCCTCTTTTATTATTCGAGCTATTCGTAAATTCGCGACATTCGTGATTAAATCGCGTTGGTTTATCCGAAATCCAATAGAACTGAACTAATGCCCTCTCTTTGCCTTCGAAATCTTGACAACCTATTTGGTAGGAACCGATGTTCTCGTTTATTCACTAATCCATGTTTCATTATTCTTCAAAACTAAGCGCGTGGGGTGAATCAGCAATCGGTATCGCGAAACTGAATACACTACCAGCACCTAGTTCACTATCAAACCAGATCTGACCGTTATGAGCCTCTACTAAAGGTTTAGTCAGATTCAACCCCAGACCTGTACCTCCGCGTTTACGTACTCGCTCATGATCAGCCCGAAAGAACTTTTGGAAAACTTTATGCTGTTCCTCATCAGCGATGCCGATTCCCGTATCTTTAACACTTACGAGAACCCAATTTCCATCGGGTAATGTATCTGGAGGTATAGTAAAGGGTTCCTGCCCTACTAGAATCTCAGATAACAGTCCATTCTGCATCACTATTGCCGTACCGCGAACCCAAATCTGACCATTATCTGGGGTATACTTGATAGCATTACCAACCAAATTAGTCAAAACTTGAGTCATTCGATCACGATCGCCTATTACCTCCGGCAAATCATCGGGAAATTCTAAGTTTAGCACGAGGTTGCCCTGTTCAGCGAGTCCTTCCAGCGTTCCTATAACCTCCATCGCGATTTTCCCCATCGGTAGGGGATAGAGATGCAGTCTCAAATTCCCCGTCTCTATTCGCGATATATCTAGCAGATCACTAACTAGGTTAGATAAACGATCCGCATTAGCTCGCACAATGGTCAGAAAGCGTCTTTGTGTATCCGTTATTTCCCCGCCCATACCACTGAGGAGCATATCGGCATAACCTTTTATCGAGGTCATAGGGGTACGCATCTCGTGGGAGACAAAACGGACAAACTCCGTTTTCGCCTCGTTAGCGCGGTTTAAATCTGTATACAAAGCGGCATTTTCGACTGCTATAGCAACCGAAGCGGCGAACGCGTTGAGACGTTCGAGATCGTTATCTGTGAATTCTCCGGTCCGCTTGTTCAACAGTTCAATGACTCCTAGAACGCGATCTTTTGCCAATAAAGGTACACACAAAACTGATTTCGTCTCGAAACCAGTGATTTTATCAACCCAAGGATAGAAATGCGAATCCTCTTTTACATTAGATACAATCGAAGCTTCTTTGGTTAACGCGACGTGTCCAGCGATACCTTGTCCTAATTCCAGGCTAAGGCCAGTCAAATGATCGTTATCAACTCCCAGCGCGGTTTCAAAAACCAGTTCATTAGTCTCTTGATCCAGCAAAAGCATAGATGCGGCTTCTACCGCGAATGTCTGCTCGACCAACTCGATGACTAACTGCGTTACTTCCTGTAATTTCAAAGTAGAGGTGACAGTACGTGCCAACTCATATAAAGTCGCTAACTCTTCTGTACGTTCTTGAACGCGCTGTTCCAATTCCACGTTAAACCGCCGTATTTCGGCAAATAAGCGTGCATTCTCTAAAGCGACCGCGACCTGGTTAGCTATCGTAGTCAACATGCGTAACTCGTGTTCGCTAAACGCACCTGTTTTGGGGCTTTGCAAATCGATAACGCCGATGACGTGATCTTCGATTTTCAACGGTACGCATAACTCTGAGTGCATTCCATTTCTTACGCCGCCATAGCGGTCTTCTTTATTCAGATCGTCTGTTCTGAGGGAAATGCCCGTTTTAGCTACCCAGCCCGCGCCGCCCTCATCTATCGGAAACTCATTGCCTTTTTCGATCCCCCAGCCTGCTTCCACGAGCATAGTGTTCTGGGCGCGGTCTAGGAGTAGCAATGCACAGTAAGGGTGCGGGAGGCGTCTGCGAATAACCGCAGCGACGTTATCCATGATCTTGTCGCGTTTAGCTAGATCGCGAAGTAGAATTTGGCTTACTTCCTGCAATAAAGTAAGCTCTTCTACGTGCTGTTCTAGTTCTAAGCCAAAAAGGTTGTAATACTCCGGATTAGAAGAAGCTCCTTGTATTCTCCGCAGTATAATCGCGACCGCTCCTACCACAATTGTTAAGGAAAGTAGGCGAGCTATCAATTCCGGCAGAGATATCGTGGTAGTACTCAGTGTCACAAAGGTGTACAGACAGATAGCTAAAGCGGTATAAATGCTCCCGATTTTATAACCAAATCTTACAACGGCAATAACGATGGGAACGAAGTACAAACTAAATAGCACGTTCGTCATCTCTCCATCAGAAAACATTAACACCGATATCAAAATGATATCTAAAGCGAACGCGCCGTAGCCTAAACTCTGCGAAGGGGGTTCCCCGCGCCATAAAGTAACAGTGATAACCAAGTTAATAATTGCCACAATTATAATGATCGCATTCCCGGCAATGTTCCAGCTTGTCTCTGTTGTCAAACGCGAAGACATAAAATTCTGGAAGTATATGGCAACAATCAATACAATCCATCGCGCAATGATTGAAGCCCGTTCGCTGTAACGGTTATTACCTATTAGTTTCATCCAGAGCTTATTGTTCCAGCGCGGCATAGCTCTTCCTAAAGACCTTTCTCGTTCCATTATTCATCATCTATCTCGGCATCATTTTGCGTCGTTGGTAACAAAAAATTAAAAGTCGTTCCTTCGCCCAATTGACTCTTTGCCCAAATTCGTCCTTCATGAAGTTCCACCAGTGATTTTACAATATATAAACCTAACCCTGTACCGGTCACCTTTCGGACTTCTGGATTATCGGAGCGAAAAAACCGTTGAAATAAGTTGTGCTGATCGGCTTTGGAGATTCCGATACCCGTGTCCGCGACCTTCACTAGTAGATAAGAACGAACTTCATCTTCATCGCGAATACGTTGAGTATCAACAGATACCTTTACGCTACCACCTTCTGGCGTATATTTATAGGCATTATTTAACAAATTGGTCATCACTTGCAAGAGCCGCTCGCGATCTCCTCGCACGCGCGGTAAATCTGGAGGTATATCAACCGTTAAGTCGATATTCTTTGTGACGCGATGACCATCTAAACTCATCTCCACTTCTCTTATTACATCCTCAAAGGCTAACTCTCGCATATTCAATCGCGTTCGTCTTGCCTCGAGGCGGGATATCTCCAATAAATCATTGACCATTACAGTCAAGCGCTCAGCATTTGAGCGTACTATCTTTAAATATTTGCGTTGATCCTCGTTTAATTCTCCTCCCGCGCCTTGTAACAAAATATCAGTAAATCCTCTGATAGAAGTCATCGGGGCACGCAACTCGTGGGAAACTGAGGAGACAAATTCCAATCGCGCTTGATTTAACTCCACCAAATGTTCATTTGCCTGCTGTAAATGTTCGTATAATCGCGCGTTATCGATCGCGATAGCGATGGAGGAAGTCATCGGCTTCAGTCTTTGCAAATCTTCCTCTTTAAATACATCAGGGCGACCATCCATCAGTTCTAATGCGCCGATTATACGCCCGCGTACTCTTAAGGGGACACACAGAATGGAGCGGACATCTATTTTTAAATCATCACTAACTTTAGAGAAAAAACGCGTATCGCGTAACACGTCGGAAACAAGCGCGGGTTTACCCTCTTGCACTACCCAGCCAACAATCCCTTTTCCTATAGGCACGCGATAAT
The DNA here is from genome assembly GCA_964606195.1 of uncultured Anaerolineales bacterium. Classification (GTDB taxonomy): domain Bacteria; phylum Chloroflexota; class Anaerolineae; order CAZSIG01; family CAZSIG01; genus CAZSIG01. The sequence goes on along the minus strand of CAZSIG010000029.1, from coordinate 5,404 downwards.
CCTTCAATTTTTTCAGATCGGTGCCTAACGCCATCGCGAAATACAGTTGATTAGTTTTTTCATCTAAGAGCAAGAGAGAACCGCGCTCCACAGCGAATAAAGAGCTGATTTGCTTTGTAACTAATCCTAGAACCTCTTGCAAATCTAGCGTAGCCGTTACCGCCTGCGTAATATCATTAATCGTAGCCAGTTCAGCCGTACGCTCTTGAATACGTTGCTCTAGTTCGACATTAAATCGTTTTATTTGTGAGAACATACGCGCGTTAGCGATAGCGGCAGAAGCTTGGTAAGCCATAGATTGCAATGTTTCGTACTCCTCATGCGAGGACGCATTAACCGCGTTACCATTCAAAGTAACGATACCTATAGGCTCATTTTTTAGCGCGAGGGGTACTAACAAAACACTATCACCATCCAACTTAGCTAAGATGCGCGAAAACCCGTCTGTAGAGTGTAGAGTCTTTTTTATGGAGATGGGGTGTCCCTCACGAACAGTCCGTTCTATCAAAGGTAAAACACTGGATAGAGAAACGCGCCACTGTTTCCACAATATATCCTCAATACCAGTAACTGCCACTGCTGTCAACGATTTCTCCTCGATTAACCAAACTATTCCCTGGTTACTGTGAATAACCCGCCGGGCACGTTCTAAAACCAGTTGCAAAGTTTCTTCCAGATCGAGGGTTTCATTAAGCTGTCGCGCCGTATCGTATAAAGTGTTCAATCGTAACAATGATAGATCAGCTTGCTCTGTAGCCACAGATAACCGTCCAGCAAGCAATTCTGCTTCTTTCAACCGTTCTAGCAGTGTAGCCTCGATCGCCTCAGTGAAATCTAACGCAAGTTGCTTCATCGCCCAGCTTAACGCTGGTTCCCAATGCTCTACGCGGACTAAACGCTCTTTGGCTGTACCACTCGCGGCTGAGATTGAACTACGCAGTGTCTCTAAAATCTCGATAGCATCAGCCAGATCGCAACCGCGATCCATACGCTCGGCTAACACCCAGTCTTGCAAGTCCAACTCCGAGTATTGCCCGTTCGCCGCGTTCTCTACACAGTTGTACAAGGGTAACAACACTTGTTCTAGTTGGTCATCGGGCAATTGCGCATAGCGGGGCAGCGCGCGTTCTTGTATTTTCTTTGACCAAAGCTGAATTACTTCATCATTCATACCAGTATGGCTCTATTCACAATTCTTAACGCGCTGAAAACCGCGCCCCTCAGATTTTCAGCAAATCATTCTAACTCAAAATTAATCCTTTTTATACTCCGCGCCCGACAACTAAGTCACCGCGTGAATGTTATTTATTTAAGCCACTTACGTGCAGTTACTGTAGTTCCAACTCCTACCTCTGAGGCAACCTCAAACTCGTCCATCAATCTTTTGGCACCCGGCAAGCCCATTCCCAAACCTTTTGTTGATGCAACCTTACCTTCCAACACCTCAGTTACGTTAGCAATACCCGGTCCCTCATCGGTACAAATAATCTCCAGTCCTACGCTGCCATTATTCTCAATAGCCAAAAGTGTTACCTTACCCTCTCCAGCGTATAATACAATGTTACGCGCCAATTCGGAAATAGCCGTAGCTACTCGCGCCTGATCAATCGTACTAAAATTGAGCTTCGCGGCCATATTCCGTCCGGCTACGCGAGCCGTGATAATATCCAAATCATTGCGAACGACAATGCATTCTTTTTCGCTCATTATCAGGTTCCTTTGGACTGGAATCAATCGCGACTAAGCTATTTTAGAGCCCATCTTGCGCCGTTTCTCCGCGGCAACCTCAGTAATCTCACGAATATCGGAGAAGGGACCATCTTCGTTGGTCAGTACTCCTACCGAGAGTTCCATTAACGGATATTGCTTCTCTTCGCCATCTTCATCTTTAACCTTCATATAGCCTCGTTCTACCTCGCGAAAGTTGTAGAAACTCTTGATTTCCTCATTAAAACGAGTTATCATCTTTTCTCTGAGTTCCCCGGCGCGATCGGGGCTGGTAATGATGATAAAAGTATCACTTCCCACATGCCCGACGAAGTCATCTGGAGAATCAAGTTCATCCACTACTTCTAATATCAATTTGCTAGTAAAGCGGAGCACATCATCCGCTTCGGCGAAGCCATGTACATCGTTGAACGCCGCGAAATTACTAATTCCGATATATATGATAGCCCAACCCCCTTGTCGTACCGCGCGCTTTATTTGATCCTCGATCATCTTGCCGCTGAGCAGCCGTGTGACGGGATTTCGACTGATCTCTTCCTTCGCGTTTCGCAGCGCGTTCCGTACGCGTAGACGTAGGATCTCGATGTCAAACGGTTTAGTGACGTAATCATCCGCGCCTAATTCCAAACCTTTCAGCATATCGCTGCGCTCATCTTTCTGCGTCAAAAAGAGTACGGGAATATGCGCGGTGCGGCGATTAGAACGTAATTCTTTGCAGACATTATAGCCATCTATGTCTGGTAAGTTAATATCTAGAATCAGCAAGTCAGGTTGCTCGCGCCAACAACTCTCCAAAGCCTCTTCCCCAAGTTCTACGTGAGTTACTTCGTAACCCTTCGACTCAAAATAGGTTGTCAAAAGCGATCCGATATCTGGCTCGTCTTCGACAACCATGATTCTTCCTTCGCTCATTTTTTATGTATACCTCCTCTATACGCAAATAGGTAAAGCAAATTATAGCGCTACTACTGATCTCTATACATTACATGAAAACCGTGCTTTTTCGCCAATTTAGCAATCTCTCTTACTCGCGCTATACTAATTTCGCGCCCCAAAGAGAAGCTCTCATATCGTCCTTCCAAAGCCAAAATCATCGTCTCCGCCATGCACGCATAAGCTAGTCGCGGTGGAAAACCGAAGTCGAAACCGAAATCCACCTCACCGGGTACTTTCACCATCCCCCCATCTATAACCAAAACATCATCACGCGTCGTTCTAACCTCCGAAGTTACATCATACGGCCTAGCTACATCGCATATCACCGCGCCACCGGACAAATGTTTGGACTCGATGAACGACTTACCGGCACTAGTGGCGGTAATTATTATTTGGGCATCTCGCACCGCGTCAATCGAACATGTCGTCCGTACTCGCGCCTCTCCAACGCGGTGTACTAAATCTGCTACTTTGGCTAATCGCGCTGCGGAGCGACCAACTAAAATCAATTCCGCAGTCTCCGTAACTAGCAATTGGGCACAGGCTCTGCCTATCGCCCCTGTTGCTCCCACGACCGCGGCAGTTGTCTCAGTCGGATCAATCTCTCCCCGGCGCGCCGCGTTCAAAACCGCTTCAACAGTGACGGCGACGGTGTAGCTGTTACCAGTAGTGACCGGCATTTGCAATCGCGCCGCCACCGTAACCCCCGCGTCACCCACTACTGAAGTGAACGCTCCTAAACCTAACAATCTCGCTTCCAACCGTTGCGCCAATCTTCCTGCTTGTACGATTTTGTTGTAAGCGACCTCAGTAGGAATAGACATCAAGCGGCGCGGCGTCAAGGGACACGCGACAAACCATCCCTCAATCTCTTTCCCCGTAGATTTCGAACGAATTCCAGTAATATGTGAAATGTGTAACGGCGGAAAGAAACGCGACGCGAACTCAAGCAACGATGTCGGCATATAACCTAAAAGTTTGAATTTTCGGGCGATATCCACTCGCGCGTCTAGCGGATGAATGACAAAAGCGAAATTATCCACCGTTGTCCTCGCCTCATTTATGCTGAGGTGGATATCGGCGACGGAATAATTTTTGTCGGTCGCGATGATGGTCACTCTCTTCATAAGCGAGGTTACGCGTCACAACGCTTCGCCCTTCGTAACGTGCCACCACACTGTCGGACTCGATCGTGCGCGCTGGGTAGAAAACTAATCCAGAGCCGATACGACAATTATGCCCTACACACCCCCCCATTACTGGAAAACCAACCTCTTGCAACTGTCCGTTGTGCATAGTCATTACTGGTCGCGGTACCAGGTTCAAGTCAGTAAAGGTAGTACCCGCGCCGACGAAGGAGTTACGTCCCACGACGCATAGTTGCAAACAGGTATTCTGCGCGACCATGGCGTTTTCCATCAAAGTGGTCATATACAGCGCGGTATTAAAAGGCAACATGCAATCATTGCCCACTACACTGAGGAATAACATGGTACCTTGCCCGATCGTGACGTTGTCTCCGATCATACAATTACATATCGTTACCCCAGGACCGGTGATATTGACGTTATTTCCTATAAAAGTGGGGCCTTGAATGTTCGTGGTCGGATCCATATGACAATTCTTACCGATATGCACAACTTCAGAATTAGACAAGAGATGTTTTCGTTCGAGGAGAGAACGCAAGAAGCTTTTAATCCCCACTAGCGGCTTCTCGTAAGTATCGCGTTCGTAGCGCCCGCCGATGGCGAAGATGCCAAAGACACAATTTGCCATGTAAATATGTACCCAGTTTTCTATGGACAAAAACGCGCGCATGGGTACGTGAAAAACCAATTCTCCCTGTTCAGAAGCCATGTAAGAAGGTATATTGTAATAACCCATCTCGCGCGGTTGTGTATCAACTATACAGTTGTGAATATCTTGAGTGTACCCAGAGGGGAAATACCACATGTCCGCGACGTATACCGAGCCTTGTTTGCGGATGCCACTCTGCAATGGTAGGGCATGGCGTGTGATAGCTAAATCGTTCTCGTCGAAACATATTCGTGAGGCGCGCCCGCGAGAGTGCGCTTTAGTGATGAACTCGGCTAGCAGATGCTCGTCGAAGAATAAATTATCGCGATAAATAATTAACTCTTCGGAGGTTTCAAGGATAGGCTGGGCTGATTTGAACTTCTCTCTTTTATCCTCGTAGACCTTATAAGCAAGCACCTCCGCGGAGGCTTGAGGAATATCGGCAATAGATTTAAGTTCCAGATTGCCATTCGCTTCAACCAGCAGCTTTTCGGGGAGTTCTCCAGAGGTCTCCAGAATATCATTAACCGTAACCTGTTCTAGCTCCACTTCACTAGTACAATAGCGGGTCAGCGTATCGCGCTGTTGTAACCACAAGGGTTTGTTGAGCACGCGAAGGTCTCGGGCAGTTTCATTGAATGGAGTAATAAATCTATTATCGCGAATAATTATCTTTCTCATAACCGCCTTTTCCCAAGAACAATAAGTGCCTTCCGCTACTTATCTTATTTATTCTAACTACTTACCCTCTGTGTGTCAATAAGAAATTTGTCCTACTTCGCTAACTATATTCAAACAAGTTCCAGCATAGTAGTATAACTCATTTGTTATCAAACAGCAAACGATAACCACTAAAGCTAAGCCAAAAATCGACACAGTTTTATAACCACGCGGTATATGATATAATCATTCCCGAAGACGCGATAGCGGACATAAGGACAGC
>CAZSIG010000028.1:0-16098 GCA_964606195.1 uncultured Anaerolineales bacterium | reverse complement strand
CTGCGCTCTCCGCGCCCTCGGCGGTGAAATTATTCTGAACTTGCGTAAGTCCTAACGGAAATATCTGTCCCATCCGTCGTTTCGGACAAAGGCAACGTTCGCTCGTTGCCCAACCGAAGCGCGGTATAGGTTGCCCCCAATGCTTCCCGCAACTCCTGCAACGCGGTTTGTACAATCCCTTCCACATCAGCAGAGGCACGAATTCGGTCTGTAATCTCTCGCGTCAAGCGCTCGCGCCGGGCGCGATCTGCCGTCATTTGTACTAATTGCCGCGTTTGCAACGTCGCGGTAACTCGATCTATCAATGACCGATAAAAGCGAATCTCATCTTCGTCAAATTGATGTTCCCCGCGCATCTGCACAATCAACAAACCGAACCAATTAGTACCACTAACTATAGGAATAGCCATCATGAATTTCATTCCCAAGCGTTCTACCCAGTTTTGTCTCTCTAATCCCTCTACTCTGGGATCGGCGGAAATATCGTCGAAGAACACCGGTTCCGCGCGCGCCCCCAAAGCCCTTATAATCACAGAAGTACCAGCTTGATATCGCGTCCCTATCAAGTCATCATCTTCGATACCGTTACGACTTCGCGATATAATAACCTCCAGATACTCCGGCCTGAAAACCGGCTTGGGCGCGGCTAATAGCACCGCGGCGCGGTCAGCCGCGCCGTACCACATACACTCTTCCACCAAGATTTGATAAATCTGCGTCGCCTCTTGAGCCTCCGCGATATTACGACTCGCCTCGTACAACCGCTCCGATAATGAGAGTGCACTTTGAGTCTGGTCGAATAATCGTGCGTTTTCCATCGCGATAGCCAACTGTTCACTGAAGGTCTCTATGATAGTACGTTCTTCATCTGTCCAAACTCTTTCTCTCTCTTCGTCGGATAAATCTATCACTCCAATCGTCTCCCCGCGTAACCGAAGAGGTACAGCCAGCGCCGCGCGTTTCATCTCCTCATCCTCGACCCCCACAACCAACTGCTGCTCCGCCAAAGCCTGTCTCATCTCTGGAGTCCACCAATCTGCGGCTACACGAACCCCCTGCGAGTCAGCCATATAACCCACAGCCTCCTCCTCGCGCGCGTAATCATTCCAAACTTCGCGCAAATAACGCCGCTGGGTGCGCTGCGCTTCCGCCAGCGCGGTCTCGGTCTCCTCGAAAAGGCGCGCGTTCTCAATCGCCAATGCCACCTGATCTGCCAACATCTGTAAGATCGCCACATCTTCATCGGAGAAAGCCGCCGCCGCGGTAGATTGTACATCCAGCGCGCCGATGATATGGTCTCGTACTTTAAGCGGCAATGCCATCTCCGACCGCGTGTTCGGCAAATCGGGATTATTAAAGTAGGTCGCGTCCTCTCCAACGTCGAGCGCAGTGCGCGGTTGGCCCGTCCCCGTAACGTACCCCACAATCCCGACCTCCCCCACCCTCAGGCGGTGTTCGCGCGCCAACATACGCTGTCCCCCTTCGGACGATGCCGCTTGAAGCACCGCGTATTCCCCATCTTCATCTAATAAGAAGATACCCGCGTGGTAGAAACCGAATCGTTCGGAGATGAGCCGCACCGTAGCGTCGAGCAGTTGTCTCACATCGCGAATAGCTGCGGCATTCTTCGCCACTTGCCCCGCTGCCTCCAGTTGGTTAGATCGCTGCGCTAAATCACGAGTACGCTCCTCCACACGCTGCTCCAGATTACTCACCAGATCGCGCACTCGCGTAGCCGCTTCGACGAAGGCTTGCGCCAGAGTGCCGATCTCATCGCGGCGGTTAAGCACTGGAGCATCTTTCGAAAGTCCTAGCTTACCTTCACCCAAATCTGGAACCGCGCTTGCGAGCACTTCGATGGGACTAATATAATAACGCGCGGCGCGCCTTGCCAACACATTAATACCAAAGAACGTAACAACTAGTATAAACACTCCAATTATTATAATGATGCCCCCACGTCTGAGGATAAAGTTTCGCTGACGAGCGACAAGCGCGCGAGTATTCTCCCTCATCACTTCTACAGGCATAGAGAACTCATCTATATACGCGGTTGCCCCCACCATCAAAGCTGTTCCTTGAGCTTTCACTCCAACCGGAACCATAGTCACATACCTCCGCCGCGTAGTCCCATCAGGTTCTGGCCAGTTGTAATAACCAGAAATCTCAATCCCAGCTAAAGTAGGCTCAAATAAGCCCCATAATGAAGGATAATTTTCAGCCAGGTATTCCGCGTCGCGACCAACTAACCCACTTTCAGGATGCGCCCGCATAATTCCGGTCTCCGTTTCGTACACAAAAGTGTACCCCGTCCGTCCTACCAACTGGACCGCCATATCTACAAAGATCGGATGCCGCTGCATAAGTTCTACCGAAGTATCTGGATGAGTAAGAACATAGACCTTAACCTGCTCCGCGACGGCTCTAGCCTTGATCTGTATTAGCTGTTCACCTAGTCCCTGCAAATTACTTTCAGCACTACTGCTTAAACCTTCAATCGCGCTTTGTAGCACATCTGTGGAATAATCAGTCAAATACAGGAATCCACCTACTACGAAAGCGAGTAGTAACAATAAAGGAATAATTGAAACTAAAAGATAATCGCGTGCAAATCGCCGCGCTAGTGAACGAGTTTGTCGCTCTTCTGCCATTACTAGGTTCTCCTTAGAACATTTACAACCTCGCGGTTCAGCCAAGCCACCATGAGCGAAGTTACGACCGAGAGTACAATTACAATAAAGATTAGGGTTTACACAAATTCACAATAATTTCATCGCGGAGAGCGCAAAGGACGCGAAGCTTTCTTATTTGCTGGGTACGCGAGAAAAGCGATCTGTAGGGCGGCTTTCCATAGCCGCCGTTTGAGGTAATCACAGCAACTAACACATCAAACTCCGCGTTCTCTCTCTGTAATATAACCATCCCAAGCCTCACGCGTGAGTCGCCGCTGTACACGCTGCGCCTCAGCCAAAGAATGTTCAGATTCTTGAAGCAATCTGGCATTATCAATCGCCAATGCCACCTGATCAGCCAGAGTCTGCAAAATCCGCACATCTTCGGTGGTGAAAGCCTTAGCTTCTACTGATTGCACGTCTAAAGCTCCGATGACGCGGTCGCGCATCTTGAGCGGCACCGCCATCTCCGAACGCGTTTCGGGCAAGTCTGGATTATCGAAGTTGATCGCGCCCTCCCCAATGTCAAATGCGATGCGCGGCTCGCCTGCTCCCGTGACATATCCAACCACTCCATCTCCCCCAACTTCCCGTTTGTACTCGCGCTCCAACATTCGCTTTCCCCCTTCAGAGGATGCTGCTTGTAACACCGCGTATTGTTTGATATCATCCACCATGAAGATGCTCGCATGGTAGAAACCGAATTGGTCCGAAATGAGTCGCACGGTGGTGTTCAACAACTCCTGCACATCGCGAATCGCGGCGGCGTTTCGCGCCACCTGTGCCGCCGCCTCCAGATGACTGGAGCGCAGTTCTAGATCGCGCGTCCGCTCCGCCAACTGCGTGGAGCGATGTTCTAGATCGCGCGTCCGCTCCGCGACACGCTGCTCCAGCGAATCGCGAATGTCCAACAACTCGCGGTTACTCTCCGCCAGTTCTGCCTCGGCGCGCCTGCGCCCTAAAGTATTAACAAGCAACGCGAAGACAATCAATGCCATAACGCCAAAGCCGACCGCGACACCCCAAACTACCCCTTTATTCTCAGAGTAAAAGGAAACAGGTTCGTTGATGACTATGCTACCTTCGGGTAAATCGGACCGCTTGACGCCAAACCGCTGCACCTGCTCATAATCGAACATATAGCGATTCGGACTTTCCCTGACGACGGGAATATTCGCGACATCTTCACCATCTAAAATGCGCGCCGCTAGTTCCCCCGCGGTCTCCCCTTGTTGGAATCCGCTGGTCAACATCCCGCCCATAGTGCCATACCCCAAACTAAAATCCCAAGTGACATACACCGGAACGGAACTCGCGGCGGCAATCATGGAGATGCTCTCATCGAACTCGAAGAACTCACCAGATTTATCGCGAAAGAACACCGTATAGAAAACTATACTGTCTGATGGCAACGCGCGAAGCTCATCTTGAATCTCCGCCATATCCATATCTTCGAGGAGCAGAAAATCGACCGCATCTCTATAGTCCGGCATTATTTTCACTAACCTCTCGTGCATTTTGAGTCCGGTGGTAGTTGTATCATTCACCACCGCGATGTGCGCGGTGTTCGGATGTAGTTTGAGCGCGATGTCAATACCCTCGCGGACGTCGGCATCCTCGCTCACACCGGTGAACAACTCCCGTCCAGCAAGCGCGGAATCCTCGAAGAAATTCACGCCACAAAAAACTACCGGCGTATCGGGGAATAACTCGTCGCGGTAGTCTACTAGAAAGTTAAAGGCGTTATCATCTGAGGAGATAATCACATCAAAATCTTGAGAGGCGAATTTGTACTCGTAAACCTCGTACAATCTGTGAATATACTCTTCGTCGAAGAGCCTTTTGGTATCCATATATTCTACCCACAAATCAATGTCATCTCTATTATTGAACGCGGCTTCAATCCCTTCCATTATCTCATCAGTCCACTTATAACCTCGATGATAGGAATGGATAACCAAAATTTGCCTTTTTTGACCGACTTGAGCATAAGAGATAAAAATCGACGCGATGAATGTGAGAAACGCGAGGAATAATACAATTACAACTCTTATTTTTATGTGGGTTATGGCTCTAGTCATCTCCCCACCTCATCTCTCCGCGTATAGGGTTAATTCATGAAATTAGCGACAAACAGAAGACATTCGTTACGATTTCTCAACACCATTTCCCCCAGGACTTACGCAACTTCGGGTTATTTTTACCGCCGAGGGCGCCCCCGTGCGGGGATAAACTACGAGCGCAAAGCTTTGGTTACAATTTTTACCTGCTGCATAAATATGACCTTAAATGAGGGGATATGAACGCGTATGTGGGAGGCAAAACTATTCCTTTAAGAAATCTCCGCGTCCTCCGCGTTCTCTGCGGTAAATTGTAGTGCGATTTTGCGTAAGTCCTATCCCCCTAACTTCTCCACACTTCCCAATCTGATCGCGGCGTGAGACACCCCCAATGAACGACGCAGTTCCTGCACCGCGATCTGCATCATCGAATCGACATCCGTTGCCGCGCGCACCCGCTCAGTCATCTCGCGTAATCGCTGTTCGCGTCGTGCCTGCGCCCGCACCTGCCTGAACTGCCTAATATTCTGAATGCTCACCGCCGCCTGCCCCGCGAGGGACATCAATCGCCGCACTTCATCTGCTGGAAACTCAGTCCTATTGGTGTAAACACCGTTAATATACCCTATCCACTGCCCTCCGGCAACTAAAGGGGCAAAAACAACACTGTTGGCACCAAAAGTTTGGCTATACAAATCCCGAATACGTGCTCCCAAACGCGTATCTAACTCCACATCGGTTATTAACACCAGCTCATCAGCAGATACTAAATCCACAAAAGAGGGATAATCAGCTACCGCGTAACGCGTCTCGATATGATCCGTGCTTTGGCTGCTCCACCGCGATATCACAGAGACAGTCTCGGGAATCTCGTCCGCAGTCCAAACGCGGTCGAATAGATCGATACTAACAGTGTGGTCAGCCCGCCCAAGCAAGGTGTATTTACGCAACACCTCTAGTATTTCATCATAATCCTGAGCGGAGCTAAGTTCCGCGATAGCCTGATAAAGCGCGCTGGTCTCAGCCAACGCGGCTTGGTTCTCCTCAAACAACCGCGTCCGCTGTATATAACTACTCACCGATTCCGCGATGCTCCCAATCAGCGCGCTTTCGCCATCGAGGAACGGTTGATCTTCGGTATAAGCAATATATATCTTACCGCGAATCTCCCCGCCGATGCGCAGAGTCTGCGTCATCTGCCAGGGCAATTCTAGCGCGGCGGGACTACCATACACCTGTCCCTCAAACTCAATGGCAACTTCACACAATTCTGAGAACCGCATCGCCGAAGGAACGCGATTCGCCACCAAGCGTAGATATTCATCAATCGGCAAATTCTCCGCGCCCATTCTGCCGATGTCATGCAAACAGTCAAGCTCGCTGACTCGCTCATCCAACTGAATACGAGCGTGTTGTTCCTCTTCCAGCAGCCGTCGGTTTTCCAAAACCGCCGCGATCTGATTGCCCAAACTCTTAATCGCGTCTATCTCCTCGTCGGAGAACTCACGCGGTCCGCGAGTTTCATCCAAAAACAGCAACCCCAAAGACACCGTCCCCATAAATAAGGGCAAGATTATAGACGCGGTGAATCCTTGCTCGGCAGCGAACTCGTAATCAGCGCCAGCGTTCTCGATATTCGGTTCAACTATTGTTTTACGCTCCAACAGGGCGCGTTCAGCAGGGGGGCTAACATGAAGCGGGACTTGCATACCCACAGTTCGCTCGGAAACCGCGCCGTAACCTGCCCGTTGCGTGAGGGTTTTATCAATTTCATCGTAGGTGAAAATACTTGCGTCGGGCGCATTAAGCACCTCAGCCGCTCGTTGCACCGCGATTTGGAAGATCTGTTCCGTATCATCAGCCTGACTAAGTTGCATCTCTGCTTCCAGGAGAGCATCTGTACGTTCCGCGTTGAGTTGAATGTTCCTCAGTAGTTGTCGCTGTTCGATGTAACCACTCACGCGCTCGGCAATACTACCAATCAACGCGCTCTCGCCATCCAAAAAAGGCCGTTGTTCCGTATAAGCGATATAGACTTTACCAACTAGCCCTTGGCCCCATCGCAATGTTTGCGTCATCTGACAGGGCAATTCGATAGCCGTAGCCGTGCCATACACCTTATCCTCAAATTCGATCGCGACCTGACAGAGTTCGGGGAACTGCATCGCGGAGGGAACACGCGCCGCGACCAAAGTTAGATACTCATCAATGGGCAGATCCTCCGTGCCCATCCTGCTGATGTCGTACAGACAACTCAATTCCTTCAATCGCTGCGCCAACTGGCTCTCCGCCGCCTGCACCTGCGAGACCAATCGCGCGCTTTGGATCGCGCTGGCGATCTGCCCGCACAACCCCAACAGCACCAATTGATCTTCCGTCGTCAGCGCGCCGGCGCGGTCGCTCTGCACATCCAAAACCCCCAACACTTCATCGCGCAGCTTGATCGGCACCGCCAACTCACCTTTCGTATTCGGCAAATCGGGGTTGGGGCGCCAATTGGGATCTTCAGTTACGTCACTGGCTAACACCGGCTCCCCCGTCGTCGCGACTGTGCCCACAACGCCGGTACCCACCGGCAATTTATGCGCCTTAGCCTTCATCATCCTACCGGCTTTGCCATATCCCTCGATTAAAACCATCGCGTTATCTTCGGGGCTGTAGCGGAACACCTGCGCGTGATAATAGCCGAAGCGTTCTTTTACCAAAGTCACTACCCGCTGATAAAGCACATCCAACGCGGGCGCGGTGGCGATCTCTTGCGAGATCTCCGTAGAGGTCTGTATCTGGCGCATTCGCAGTTCGTACCGCGCCACTTCGGCGGTCACATCGCGGAGAATAGAGGATAGCGAGAGGGGTTTGCCCTGCTCATCGCGAATACAGGATACGGCTAATCGCGCGAGGAATTTCTCTCCATCGCGCCGCTTCATGGTCAGATCACCGCGCCAGCCGGCACCCATCGCGGCAGGCAGCGCTTCATCTTCGATTATTCCCAAAGAGTCCTCAACTACAATATCAGAAATGGTGGTGCCCAACAATTGTTCCGAATCGCGGTCATAACCGAACAATTCGTACATAGCACGGTTGGCATAAATCAATTTGCCGTCCAGGTCTCGCATCGCGACCGCTTCCGTCGCGTTTTCGACCAGCGACTCAAATTCGGCTAGTTCGCGCGTCCGCGCCGTGACCTGCGCCTCGATGTCCGCCAATATGAAGCGGCTCTCGATATAGCTGCTCACGCGCCTGCCGATGTCCCCCAGCAACGCGCTCTCCTCGTCCAGAAAACTATGTTCTTTGGTATAGGAGACATACAATCGACCTACCACATCACCGTTCGTGCGTAAACTCTGCACCGCTTGGCAAGGTAGCTCGATCGCTTCGGGCGTGCCGTATATCTGATCCTCAAATTCGACCGCGATCATACAATCATCAGGGTATTGCATCGCCGCGGGGATCCGTCCTGTAATCCACTGCAAGAAATCAGATATGGGCAACGACTCGCTGGATTTTTGCCCGATGTCATTCAGACAGTCCAACTCGCGCATGCGCTTCTCCAGCTCCGCGAGCAACTTCGTGCGCTCGAGATCGGCGCGGCGGCGTTCGATCGCGCTGGCGATGTTTTGGGATACAAATGTCAGCAACTCCTTCTCTCGCTCTCCTAAGCGCACATTCTCGTCATAGCTCTGCACCACCAACGCGCCGAAAGTCTTTTCTCCCGTCTTCAGCGGCACGCCGATCCAATCCACCGCAAAAGAACCGACCGCTTCCATCTCCCCCCGCGCGATCCAATCTTTATAAGTCTCTTGGGAGACCGCGATCGGCTGACCTAATCTTATGACTCTATCGGTCAATGTTTTACCCAAGCGGCGCGGTTCGGGCGGCGAATCATGCTGATCAACGAAATAAGGGAAGGATAATAACTCTTCATTCTCATCATAGAGCGCGATAAAGAAATTCTCCGCGTACGTCAACTCACCAATAATGCCATGAATAGTTCCATAAATTTCCTGCATATCCTCCGCGGCACTCATTACCTGAGTGATACGGTAAAGCGACTGCGTCTCCGCGAGCATAGTTTGAGTTCTGCCAAACAGGCGCCGACTTTCGATATAGCCACTTATACGCCTGCTGATGTCCCCCAACAGCACGCTCTCTTCATCTAAAAAGATATGGTCTTTGACATAAGCGACGTACACTCGCCCCGCGATATCACCGTTCGTATACAAAGTTTGTACTATATGATATGGCAAATCGAGCGCCTCCGCCGCGCCGTAAATCTCACCATCGACTTCAATCGCGACCACACACTCCTCTGGATAGCGCATCGCCCGCGGAATCTGCTTCGTCACCCAATGCAGCAGTTCGGGTATTGGCGGGGATTCGCTCACCATCTGCCCAATGGCGCTCAAGCAATCCAACTCGCGCACTCGCTTTTCAGTCTCAGAACGAACCTGTTCTACAAGCTCAAACTGCCGTGCATTGACTACCGCGGTGGCAAGCTGTTCTGCCAAAGACTGCAACGCCGCGATATCATCTTCCGAGAAAGCCATCTCCACTACAGATTGCACCGTCAGTGCTCCGATGACCATATTTCGATAGATAAGCGGCAGTGCCATTTCGGAGCGCGTGTCGGGCAACACCGGATTATCAAAACGCACCGCTTCTTTACCAACATCCAAAGCAATGCGCGGTTTTTTGTTAGCGATACTCCATCCGATCATGGACATACCGCCAATCTTCAGTTTATGCTCGCGTTCGATCATGAGGCGTCCCGCCTCGCCCGTACCAGTGCGCAATACCGCGTATTCGCCCGCCTCGTCAACCAGAAATAAACCGACGTAATAGAGATCAAAGCGATCGCGAATCAGGTTGACCGCGGTGCTGAACAGTTCGTCTTCGTCGAGGATAGAACTAGCCGCGCGCGAGACCTCGGCGGCAGTTTCCAATAGCTTGGCTCTTCGTTCGGTATCGGCGAAAAGCCGCGCATTAGCGACAGCCACTGCCGCGTGATCAGCCACTACCTCTGCCAACTCGACCTCTTCAGGGGTAAAATCTGGTTGGTCCGCCAAGCGATTGATTACCGACATTACCCCCACAATCTCATTATCGTAAATCAGGGGCGTTATGATAATCGAACCGATATTGAATTCAACACGCCGGCGTTGTACTTCGGGACTTTCGCGCGAGTCGGCGATTCCTTTGGGTGAAAACGCGGTCTTGCGCTCGCGCAACGCCCAACCCGCCAAGCCATCCCATAATTCTTCGAACGGAGTATGGAAAACTGGCTCCGGATCCGGTCCCCCTTTGACTATGTAAGGCACCAATTGTTTCTCCATATCCATGACGAAGAGCACCGCGCGGTCCGCAGACAAGGCATCAGCCACCCCATCCACTACACCTTGCAAAGTATCCTGCAAGCTCTCAAAATCCATCACCGAACTCGCGGTGTTATAAAGTACGCGCGACCTCTTCAGTTCGTCAGCTAGTTCAGCCACCTTGTCATCGATTTTTCGCGCCGCGCCCCCGACCCTAAGCAAATTCCCTGTGTTATCATAAGTAGCTCTGGCATTTACGAACGCGGTAAAAACAGCTCCATCTTGGCGCTGAAACTCTAGCTCTAATTCGGTGAACTTTTCCCGCTTAGACAATGACGAAAATCTTTGCTCGAAAACTGGCTGGCTCTCTGTGGATAACAACTGAGACAGTGACGTTCGCTCCACCAAATCACCGCGCGAGTATCCTAACCATTCCAGCAGGGTATCATTAACATCTAGGAGTCTTCCTTGGGGATTAAGGGAGAAGTACGCGTCCGGGGATTGTTGGTAAAACTTATAATAAAACTCTTGCCGCGCGATCAATTCACCGACAGCCCATTGCAATTCACCAATGAGATCATCGGCGTTCGGAGTCAATTGAGCATCATAGTTTCCCGCCCTTACTTCCTCTAGTACATCTAGAATTTGATGCAATCGCTCACTATCTGAAGTTATCGCCCTATTATCCACCATGTTACTCCAAATCACTCCTTTTCCATTTCGCTATCGGTCTCTTCTCGTTCCGATAACGCCGCGACGTTGTCCAATAGTTGTTGCAGATGCTGACCGCTGGCATGTATCGCTTTTAGATCAGTCCGTTGTGTTTCGGTCAGCGGGCCATCCAGTTCTTTCAGCATCAAGCGAGAGAATCCGATGATCGTATTGAGCGCGGTGGCCAATTGATAAGATATAGAACCTAACGATTGCGCGTGCAGATGTTCCAAACGTCTCAGTCGCTCAACCTCAGCGCGTTCGCGCCCATAAGTTTGGGCATTCTTGATCGCCACACTGATTTGATCCCCCAAGCTCTCCCACACGAGTACATCTATCGCGGAGAAGGCTTCATCGTATGATCTACACGCGTATAACACGCCGTTTACTAATTCCTGCTGCCGTAAGGGAATAGCCACACGCGTATACTCATTCGTCCATTCTTGCGGGGTGCCTTCAAGCGCGGCGCGACTGACGATGTTATCTGCCTCTAGGAATAACTCCGCTTTCAGGGCATGGTCGGGCTTCATGTCATCTCCCGCGGTCGCCCGCAGAGTTAAAGTTTCCCCGATATCATCTAGGAGATAGATCGCTACATAAACCAGATCGTGATTATCGCGCATCAGCGCGACCACGCGGGACAACAGTTCCTCTAAATCCAAAATCGAGGTTGCTACCTGTCCGATCTGCGCGCTGACGTACAATTGGTTGGCTTGATAGCTGAGTTGAGTGTTGGCAAAGCGTAACTGTTCCGTCCTATCGGCAACTTTACGCTCAAGCTCATAATAAAAATCCCGCAATTCTGCGGTCATCACGTTAAAGGCTTGTGCCAAAATACCAATTTCATCGCGCCGGTTCACGCGTACCCGTTGGGTTAAATCACCTCCCGCGATTTTGACCGCGCTCACAGTCAGATTGACCAAAGGGCGCGTAATCTGCCGCGTCACCACCGCCGCCAGTAACGTAGTGAGCAGCGCGACAGCCAGAGTAGACCCTACCAGCACCGCCGCTAAGTTGTTCCTTGCTCCCAAAAGGGATGCTGCAGCCTGCTCCATAATCAACGCGGTTTGTAACCCCGGCAGCCATCGGTACGCACCAGCAACTTGTTCACCTAGATGATCTTTGTAGAAACTCGCACCATTTTGATGCTGTAGCGCAGCATTGACCCCGCGATCGTGAACGGGGTTATCAATTGGCAAAGATGAGGTAGGATACAGGGTCCAAAGCAGATGACCTTGAGTATCCACTATGTACATATTCTTAACATGTACCGCGGTTGTGTTCATCACAAATGCCTCATCTAGAACGGAAAAATTCTCGGTACTTGTGATGACACAATCATCGGGAGTAAGGTCAGGAGAAGCAGAGGTTTGGCACAAAAGGTAGCTAATGTAGTTAGCCTGATAAGTTGCCAAATTCTCTAACTGATTCAAAGCACAACGGCGGGAATCTTGGTTGGCGTATCGAACTGCCATGTATCCAACGACACTCAATGGTACTACTGCCAACATCAAAAAAGCAGTCAACAAAGTACGCCCCATCCCGCCGCGCATTCCAGTAGTAACTTTTCTTGCAGGTTCGGAGTTGGTTTCTTGGTTAACAGCTCCTCGTTCTTTCATGAGCCAAGTTCCATATTAGCTCGCGGCTCCTATATCCCATACATTCTCTCCCTGCAAAATGGCGCGAATTTGCTCCGGAAACCGGTCAGGGTCTATCGGCTTAGCAATAAATCCGTCGAACCCAGCATCCTGAGCGCGCCGCATATTAGTAGCAGAGGCATCAGCCGTAACCGCGATGATCAATGTATTCGCGAATTTATCCGTAGCGCGCAACTTGGTCAATGCCTCGTAGCCATCCTCATTGGGTAGATTAATATCCATCAATATCAAATCGACTCTGGGCATCGCGTCGGCAAATTCTAATACCTGACTTCCTGATCTCTTCCACTCTCGATGTTTGATCCCCAAAAAAGCTAACAGACGCACTATCAACTGATAGTTATAAATATTGTCTTCTACTACTAAAACATGCGCATCAGAAGGTTTAATCCCCATTTCAATAACCCTTGTTATACTCATAATCGTCCCTCAGCTCTCAAACTAAGGAAAACGAATACAAGCAATGAATTACCGCGCGATAGGCGCGGTCGTATAATCTATATATCTTTTCTTCGTCCCTGCCGTAAGAACGCGTCTATCTGCGCGGGCAACAAATCGACATCTATCGGCTTCTGAATATACCCGTCACAGCCCGCGTCTAAAGCGCGTTCGCGATCTCCTTTCAACACATTCGCGGTCAAGGCGATTACCGGAGTTTTGTTTAGCCCCGGTATATCACGAAGCATCTTCGTCACGCTGTACCCATCGATGTCGGGCATGTTAATATCCATCAGTATCAAATCGGGCAATTCTTCTTGCGCGACGCGCAACCCGCTCTCGCCGTTCTCAGCTTCCAATACCGCGTACCCCTCTGCCATCAGAACGCGCTTAACCAGCATCAGATTAGCAAAATTATCTTCGATATAGAGAATTCTTTCACCAGCCACTTTATTTCAACAACCCCTTCCGCGATTAAGGAATGAGCCTCAAAACCCGATTGAATCTCTCAGACGAAAATTCGCGTATGATTGTATTAGTATACCCCTAATATCTAAGAATTTCAATGGGTAATTTATCCTAAAAAATACCAAATAAATAACAATTACCGGTCACCGCGATGGTATGTAGTTGCTGAATTGATAATAAAGCAACAAAATGAAAAAGCCTGCAAATCTATACCATCATCTGAAGCAAAGCAATTATACTACCATTTGACCAATTTTTGCAAATTACTCTGATTTTGACTCGCGAACCACAAGTCGCGCACGCCCGAAAGGCAGGAATCAAAAAGTGAGTACATTGCCAACTCTGTACCCACTTGAATTTATCTTACCACGAAACGATGACGCGGTTCGGCTTACCCCTCAGGATACGCGGCTCTAAACTGCGCGGCTTTCTCCGCCGCCAATTTCCCTAACGAAACCCCGTCCGCCATCAACATCAGCAGTTGATAGCCTCGCTCGTACAACGCCTGCGCCTGCTCCCACGTCCCCGCGACCGTGCCCAGTGCCTTACCGGACGCCAATACTTTAGATTCGATCGTCGCGATAGCTGCCTGCACTTCGGGGTGTTTCGCGTCGCCGAGATGCCCCATCGCCGACGCCAAGTCCATAGGCCCGATGAAAATCGCGTCAAGTTCAGGCACTTCCAAAATCTCATCCAGGTTTTCGACCGCCAGCGGCGTTTCCACCGCAGTCATCAAGAATATCTCCTCGTTCGCCCGCCGAATGTAATTCTCCAGCGCGTTCTGCCCGTAGCCCGGCGCACGCGGACTACCCGAAACCCCGCGTATTCCCTCCGGCGGATACCGACAAGCGCGGACGGCTGCCTCCGCTTCCGCTTTCGTGTTGACGTAGGGCACTAACAAACCATAAGCCCCCGCGTCCAAAATCTGCTTGATTGCCACGAAATCGTTCCAGGGTGTGCGCACTAACGGCGCCACACCGCTGCCGTTCATCGCCTGCAACTGCGAAATGAGTGTCAGGATGTTGCCCGGCCCATGCTCCATATCGATGATCAACCAATCGAACCCCGCGCGGCTCATAATCTCCGCCGTGAAGGGGCTGGCAATCTGCAACCACGCCCCCGCGGTCTTCTTCCCTTGTTTCAACATCCGCTTAACGCGGTTCTCGAATACTCGCTGCTCTGTCATTAATTCATCTGTCCTTTCATACTCATATTTAACCACAGAGACACGAAGTTTTTCTTACAGGACTTACGCAAATTCACAATAATTTCACCGCAGAGAGCGCTGAGGACGCGGAGTTTTCTCAAAGGAATAATTTTGCCTCCAGCATACGCGGTCATAGCCAATCGTTGAAAGTCATATTTTTTAGACGACAAAAATTATATCAAAAACTTCGCGCCCGTAGTTTATCCCCGCATGGGAACGTGCTCGGCGGTAAAAAATACACCGAAGTTGCGTAAGTCCTACCTTAGTATTTCTCTGTGTTCTCCGCGTCTCTGTGGTTTTATTATCCTTCTCCACTTATACTTTTCGGCACCGACGCGATGATTCCCTTTTCCATCAAATAATTGGTCATATCCCGCGCCGCGAAAATCTTATCCTTCGCCATCGTATACAGCTCATCGCGCGACAAACTCAGCCGCGCCACGCCCTGCTCCTGCGCCTTCATCGCCACCGCGACCGCCTCGCGCGGGAACACCTCCCACTCGTCCATCTTCGGCGCGATGTTATCTTCATCGATACCGCGCTCCGCTGCGAAATTCGCCAACTCCTGCGCCGCGGTGACCGCCATCTCATCGGTGATAGTCGTGGCGCGCACATCGAGCACGCCGCGAAACATCGCGGGGAAACAGAGCGAGTTGTTCAATTGATTCGGAAAATCGGAGCGTCCTGTACCGACAATTCGCGCCCCCGCTTCCTTTGCCTCCCAAGGCCAGATTTCGGGAATCGGGTTGGCACAGGGGAACACTATCGCGTCCTCGTTCATCCCTTTGACCCACTCCGGCGCGATGGTGCCGGGGCCGGGCGTGCTCAGTGCGATACACACATCCGCGCCGCGCATCGCGTCGGCAGAACCTCCTGTGCGTCCCTCCGAGTTACTCTTTTGGCAAATCTCCCACTTCTCCGCGAACTCCGTCTTACGTTCGGCGATGTCGGCGCGGTCAGCGTTTAGCAATCCTTTGCTATCACAGGCGTAGACATTCTCCCACCGCGCGCCGCTGGCGATGAGCAGCCGCAGCGTCGCCACATTCGCAGAGCCGACGCCGATGATGGCGAACTTCGCCTCCGCGATTTTCTTCCCCACAATCTTGAGCGCGTTCAGCACGCCCGCGAGCACCACCGTCGCGGTGCCCTGCTGGTCATCATGCCAGACCGGAATCTTGATGTCGGGGTCGGTGCGCAGCAAATCCAAAATCCGAAAACATTTGGGCTGCGCGAGGTCTTCCAAGTTAATCCCACCAAACGATGGTTGCAGCAGCCTGACAGTCTGAATAATCTGGTAAGTATCTTTGGTATCCAGACATATCGGCACCGCGTCGACGCCGCCGAGATACTTGAAAATCAACGCCTTTCCTTCCATGACCGGCATCGCGGCTGCGGGGCCGATGTCCCCCAACCCCAGTACGCGCGTCCCGTCCGACACCACCGCGACGGTGTTTCCCTTGTTGGTATGTTCGTATACCTTTTCGGGATGCGCCTCGATATCGCGGCACGGCGCGGCCACCCCCGGCGTGTACCAGATGGAAAAGTCGCTCAAATCGCGCACGACGCACTTAG
>CAZSIG010000027.1:0-16145 GCA_964606195.1 uncultured Anaerolineales bacterium | reverse complement strand
GCTTGAAGCCGACCGCGACGCGCGACCCGTTCGCGTTGCGCCGCGCCGCGTTGGGATTGGTGCAGGTATTGACCGAGTGTGAGATTGACCTATCGCTATCCGCCGCGATTGGTGAGGTCGCACAACATCTGCCCGTTCTGCCTACACCAGAACAACAGGCAGAAGTGATCGATTTCATCTCGCAGCGACAGCGCGGGCTGCTGTTGGACGCGGACTATGCCTACGACGTGGTTGATGCCGTGTTGGCAGAGCAGTATGATAATCCGCGCCGCGCGTTGTTGGCGGTCGAGGCGTTGAAGAAATGGGTGAAACGCGATGACTGGTCGCATATACTAGATACGTATGCGCGGTGTGTGCGCATCACGCGCGATTTCGAGACAGAGTTCTCGCTGCATCCCAACAAGCTCGACGATGATGCGCGAAAGTTGTATAACGCATATCGGCAATGTCAAGAGCGAATTTCCCCCGATGCTGATGTGGATACGTTCTTCAACGCGTTTCTGCCATTGGTGCCGGTAATCGCGCAATTCTTTGAGGAGGTGTTGGTGATGGCGGAGGATAAAGAGGTGCGCGAGAATCGCTTAGCATTGTTGCAGCACATCGCGAGGTTGCCGCGCGGGATTACGGATTTGTCGTGTATGGAGGGGTTCTAGTTTTGGGCAAATGGTTCTTTTGGATAGGACTTACGCAACTTCGGGATATTTTTACCGCCGAGGACGCGGAGAACGCAGAGTTTTTTGGATAGATCTTTATCGCACCGCGAATATGACTTGTAATGAATATTTATGATCGCGTATGACAGGCACTAAAAATCTTTCTCGATACTCTCCGCGTTCTCTGCGGTTAGTTATAGTGCGTTTTTGCGTAAGTCCTTTTGGATTTCGCGTAGTTACAAGGAAAAAGCTACCACTAAGCGCACTAATTAACACGAAAGGGCAAAAATAAGAGATTGGTGAACTATGCTTAATTATATCACATAATTTGACCAAAAATGAAAAACGCGGTATAATATTCGTCGTTCAATAATTGATATTCGGGGGTCGTCTAGCGGCAGGACAGGGGATTTTGGTTCCTCTAACCGGAGTTCGAATCTCTGCCCCCGAGCTTATTTTTTTCTTCATAAGTTAGGTCAGCTTCAATAAAATGATAAACCTGGAAGTGTGGCTCTACGGCGAATTAGCGAAGTACGGCGGCGAACATAAGTCTCGCGGTCACGCACGGTTAGACATTGAGTTGTCCGATGGTGCCACAATGGCAGATTTGTTAGAGCTTCTAAACCTTCCGATTGAAGAGAAGGGGCTAACGTTTATCAATGGCACCTTGACCGATATGCCCGGTTTAGCGGCAGACCTATCATACGTTCTTCAAAATCGCGACCGCGTCGCGATTTTTTGCACTGTCAGTGCGTGGCCTTTCCAATACCGTATGGGCGCGGCAACGAGTCCTGAACTGCAAGAGGCGATGAACCGCGCAGGTAGTGCATTGCACCACGATTTTCGACAGGTATAGAGCTATCACTAAAATAAAATATTACCTCCGATCTGTTAAGTCCCTCGTTGGATTTAGCAGACGATAAGGTGACGAGAAGCAATTCTGTCGCCCGCCACTTAGCAAAGGAGGCTGCTGGACGCGCAACGGCGCGGTTGGCAGCCTTTTTGATTCACCCATAAAATTTTGTGTTTTTAATTTATAGAAATGGTCTAAGTAAGACCAAGATAGTATAAACGAGGAGGTTTAGATATGAGTAAGGTATTGCGTATCAACATGAGCGACCTCAAGGCGACTTATGAGGATGTGCCCGAAGCTTGGGCTAAATGGGCAGGACGCGGTTTAACCTCAACGATTGTGTGCGATGAGGTTGATCCAACTTGCCACCCGCTGGGACCAAACAACAAGCTCGTCTTCGCGCCGGGATGGGTCACAGGTTCTTCCGCGCCATCCAGTGGACGGCTCTCAGTCGGGGGCAAAAGTCCATTGACTGGCGGCATCAAAGAGTCGAACGCGGGCGGCATAGCCGGGCAGAAGATCGCTAAACTAGGACTTAAAGCGATCATCGTTGAGGGAACACCGAAAGATGATAAGTTCTACCTGCTGGTCATCGACAAAGACAGTGTAGAGTTCCTACCTGCGGATGATTTGGTGGGCAAGGGTATGTACGAAGTTGATGAGATTCTGGGAGAGAAGTATCCCAAGACCGCGATCATCGGCATCGGGCAGGCAGGCGAGATGAAATTAAGCAACGCGGGGATTTCAATCAACGACATGGAAAATCACCCCGGACGGTACGCCGGGCGCGGCGGGCTGGGCGCGGTGATGGGCGCTAGAGGCATCAAAGCGATGGTGGTCGATGATAAAGACGCTCCGGGCATCGATATCGCGAATAAAGAGCTGTTCGATAAGGGACGCAAGGCACTGACCGAGGCGATCAGAGAACATGCCCTTACTAAGAAAGATGGCGGATTGCCCTCTTACGGCACCGCGATCCTCATCAACATTATGAACGAGGCAGGCGGATTACCAACGCGTAACTTTCGCGAAGGGCGATTTGAGGGCGCGGCGAGCATCTCCGGTGAGGCGATGTCCGAAGTTTGTGGTGAGCGCGGCGGCGTGGGCACGATGGGACATGGTTGCCACCCCGGCTGTATCATCAAGTGCTCCAACGTATACCCGCGTAAAGATGGTTCGCACTGGGTTTCCTGTATCGAGTACGAGACCGCGTGGGCGTTCGGCGCGAACTGCGGCATCGACGACCTCGATGTGCTCGCGGAGCTGACCTATATCGCGAACGATTTGGGAATGGATACCATCGAGGCAGGCAACACCATTGCGATCGCGATGGAGGGGGGCTTGCTTGAGTTTGGCGACGGAGAAGGCGCGATCAAGCTGCTCAAAGAAGTAGGCGTGAGATCACCGTTGGGCAGAATTATTGGACAGGGCGTGGAAGCGACCGCGAAGGCGTTCGGCGTGCATCGCGTACCGACGGTTAAGGGGCAATCGATGCCCGCGTATGAACCGCGCGCGGTTAAGGGTATCGGCATCACCTACGCCACAACGCCGATGGGCGCAGACCACACCGCGGGCTACACCATCGCTCCGGAGATCGCGGGGGTCGGTGGCAAAGTTGACCCGCTGGATGAGAAGGGTAAAGAAGATCTGTCATTAGCATTCCAAGCTACCACCGCCTTCATCGATAGCACTGGCTACTGTCTGTTCATCGCATTCCCCATCCTCGATATTCCCACCGGTTTCGCGGGTATGGCAGAATCGGTCGCGGGGATGACCGGCATGGAAATCACCGGTGACGATGTCGTACCGCTGGGCAAGGAAATACTCAAGATGGAACGCGACTTCAACAAACGCGCTGGCTTCACCAATCTGGACGACCGCCCGCCCGAATTCATGCGCTACGAGAAACTTCCGCCGCACAACGTGGTATGGACGGTGACGGATGAGCAGTTGGACAAGGTTTTCGCGGACCTGTAGATAGTAAGATAAACACTCAGCTATCAGCTTCTCAGCATTAGACAGGGGCGTTCGTTTGAACGCCCCTGTTTTTTTGCCAAACGCGCCGAAATGTGATAGCCTTACCGCCATGAATTTTTTAAGAAGAATCACGCTGATACTCGCGTCGCTGGTAGGCATCATCGCGTTTTTGTACCCCTTCGTCTTTCCTCCCGCACAGCGCGGGGCGTTTCACGGCGGTACCGCGCACGCCCAAGACGCGCCGCTAACGTTTATCATATTGTTGACGTTGTGCCTAATCGTCATCATCGCCAATCTGGAGACGCGACAGATGAACTCGAAAATCGTCGCGGTGTTGGGCATCTTGACCGCTATCAACTCGGTGTTGCGCGTCGTGCCGGGTCCAGGCGGCTTCTCGCCTATTTTTTTACTGCCCATCTTGTGCGGCTACGTTTACGGCGCGGATTTCGGATTTTTGCTCGGCGCGCTATCGCTGTTAGTCTCCGCGATTGTAACCGGGGGACTGGGACCGTGGCTGCCGTACCAGATGTTCGCCGCGGGGTGGATGGGATTGTTATCCGCGTCACTGCCTGATTTGTCGCGATTCAAACGCGGTGAAATGATACTACTCACTTGCTGGGCAGCAATTTTGGGGTTGATGTACGGCGCGATTATGAATGTCTGGTTCTGGCCCTACGTGATGGATACGACACAGGGCGAAATGTACTGGGAGCCGGGAATGCACCTATTTCAGACTTTGGCGCGGTACGGGGTGTTTTACGTCACTACGTCATTGTGGTGGGACGCGTGGCGCGCGGTGGGAAACAGCATTTTGCTGCTGCTGTTCGGCGGCGCGGTACTCAGAGTGTTACGGCGGTTTCAGGCGCGGTTTACGTTTGAGAATGTGCCTGTGGAGCGAGAGACGTTTGGTAAGACAAAATCAGTCAGCGGATTTAGCAGATTAAGCTGACAGGACTTACGCAGACTATGTAGTGATTAACCGCCGAGAACGCCGCGGACGCGGAGAAGATTAGGCAGAGAATTTCTTAACGGTCATTCGCGGTCATCAGCCCTCATTGAAAAGCATATTCACGGGGCACTCCAAGATCAATCGGAAAACTCCGCGTGCTCCGCGCCCTCGGCGGTAAATCTTTTTGAATCTGCGTAAGTACTGGCTGATTGAAATAGAGCAAGGTGCGACGCACTTGGAAAGTACGTCGCACCTTGTTTTACTCCGCCAATAAAAAACTCCCCGCGAGTTTATAATTAAAGCTCGCGGGGAGTTTTGCGTTATGCAAAAAGGGTCAACTCAGATTCATGGAGTGAATCACTATAAACAACGTTACCTCGCGGGGAGTAATGCCTGCGTAGGGCGGCTTTCTTAGCCGCCTTTCTAGATCATCATCGGCAAAAACGGCAGGTATGGAAACCTGCCCTACCCCACAAATTTGAGTAGCGCCTGCAAGAATATGCGCGTTAAACGTCTTCGTATCTGATGTTGACGTTTCGCGTCTCACCCAAATCTACAACCTGAATTACCACCGCTCTGCCGTTCGGCGAACCGTCGAAGACCATGCTGAACATCGTCTCGTCAATCACCGTATTCGCGGCACGTTCGGTCAAACCTTGATCGGCGAACGCGGCGCGATAGTATTCGACGAGTTCATCCACCGTCAGCGTAGTTTGGAAATTCGCCATCTCCGGCGTTCCCATAAAGCTCTGGACATCATTCGGTAGTGGGAAAGGCGAATCATATTCGCTCGGCTCAGTTTCCATTTGCCCCGCGGCTTCTTCGACCTCCTCAATCACCTCGCCCAGTCCCCCTTCTTCCGTTGGTTCAAAGAATTCCACCGTCTCCAACATCGCGTCGAAGGTTGCGGCGAAATTGTTCCAGGCGTCGCCGGGTGCCATCCCCATGATCATCACCGCGCGGTCATCGACGAGTGCCATCAACACCTGCCCTGCCACCTTCGCGTCCGATTCTGGATCGGTGCCCTCGTACTCAGCAGAAACGGCATCCTCTCCCCCAAGTTTTATCCGTTCGGAAGAGACGATCGTCATCCCCTCAGAGGTTTGCCCGACAACTTTACCCAAATCTGCCTCTATATCATCCAGACTCGCCAAGCCTTCCTGCGCCAAATCTTCGGAAGTCATGGACATGAGCATAACCACCGCGCTATCGGGCATATCAGCTTGAAACGCGTTTTCGTTTTCGGCAATAATCACGAAACCGAACATCTCCATCGCTTCCCACCCTTCGGGATAAGCAATAGCTACTCCGCCCGCCTCGCTGCGGACCGGTTCAGCCGCCAACGGCATCGCTTCACCAGAAGCAGGTATCGCGGAAGTTTCCTCCGTCGCGGTCGTTGTATCTGCCGCTGCCTCCGTCGTGTCCGCGGCTGCTTCGTCAGACTTATTACCCTCTACCCAGACTTGGTAGCTCGCGGCGATGCCCGCTGCGTCCATCATATCCACTAAGAACGAAGCCCGCGCGCCCGGAGCCAAAACCTCTTCCTCAATGTACGCATCATTAACGTAGAGGATCGTGCCCTCCGCATCGTAGAATGCCACTAGGGCGCGTACAAATTCCGCCGCGCTATCGCCCGTGTTGACTAGCTCGCCCGCGACGCCCTGTTCCGCGAATTCACCTGCGGTCAACTCGTCGTTCTCAACCGCGAAGTCGTAGTAATAATACTCCGCGGAGAAATCGTCCAGTTCCATCGCGCCTACGTCAAGGGTATACTCAATCGCACCCTCTGGGATTTCATCAGCCGAAGCAAGTAGCATTATCGGCGCGGTTTCACCGGGGGCGAGCTTGTTCAGGGTAGTTCCGTAATCTTGCGAGAACTCCCCAACATGCAGAATGGCTTGCGGCTGTCCCAGCGCCTGGTCGGTGAGGTTGCGTATCTCCGCGGCAACCCATAGGTTTCCGACGAAGTCGATGTAGTGACTCTCGCCGACCAATTCTGTGCCATCCTGTACTTCGCCCAAATTCATAACCCAATTATCCTCGATAGGCTCGGTCAACCCTCCCAGGTCAACCTCCTCAGTCGGCTCAAAGAATTCAATCGTTCCCAACATCGCGTCGAAAGTTGGCTCAAAGTCAGCCCAATCGGCAGCAGGTCCCGCGCCCATAATCACGACGGCGCGGTCTTCAAACAATGACAGCAACGCCCGTCCCGCTACTTCCTGTTCGGTCTGTTCATCGATACCGGTGAATGCTACGGAGACAGCTTCCTCGTTCGCGAGTTTGATTCTCTCAGAGGAAACTATTTCCATTCCTTCCGCAGCTTGGCCCACAAGTTTATCCAAGTCATCTTCTATATCATCTAAACTTTCTATATCTTCCTCAGCCAAATCCTCAGAACTTGCTCCCATAAGCATCACCGCGGTGCTGTCCATCATGCCCCCTTCGAAGGCATCTTCGCTCGGCGCGATGACGATCATGCCAAACAGTTCCATCGCTTCCCAATCTTCGGGATAAGCGATCGCCACACCGCCCATCTCGCTACGCACCTTGTCTGCCGCGAGAGGCATTCCTTCGCTCACTGGCTCCGGCGTATCTGTCGGCACCACGGTATTTGTAGGCGCGGGGGTGTTAGTCGGCTCTGGGGTATCTGTCGGCACCGGTGTCGCGGTCGGCGGCACGGGTGTTGGCGTAGGCGTAGGGGTGGGGGTGGGTGATGCACACGCGCCCAAACCGACCACTGCCATGATCAAAATAACCATCCATACTCTTTTTTGCAACAGTTTCATATACTCTCTCCTTTTCCTTCCTGTTTTTGAATTATTCGCTCCGTATCGAGCAAATCAACCAAGTATAGCATAAAACCAAGCAATAGCCAAACCTAATTGCCCATGAGGGCAATGGATTCTAGCCCGCGTGATGCGTGAAACGTGAGTCGCGAAAAATACTTACCATATCTCCGCGAAAACAGCACGCGAATTTTTTCTGACTTGAGTTAGGTTGTGGCAAAAACAACGCGCTACAACCAAGAATGTCATAAAAATCGGGGTTAATCAGTTATATCAGTGTTCAATGCTTTGCAGTTGGGGCAAGATTTGGTATAATGGCGGGAGTATATAGGAGAGTACAATTTATGATGCAGACTGTGTCTAAATCTAGCGTTCGCGTTATTCTCGCGCTTATAATCATCGCCTACCTCATCGTCGGCGTATGCTACGCGGTCTATACCCCCGCGTGGCAGACGCCCGATGAACCCGCGCATTACAATTACATCAAGTATATCGCGGACAACGGCAAGTTGCCCAAACTGCGCATGGGGGATTACCCCCACGATTACCTTGAGGAGATAAAGGCGCGCAGGTTTCCGCCCGACATGCCGATAAATCGAATTCGTTACGAATTTCACCAGCCGCCACTGTACTATCTGCTCGCGACGCCGCTGTTTTTGCTAACGCGTGGCATGGCTCTGCCCCAACAGGTGATAATTCTGCGCTGTTTCTCGCTGATATTCGGCGCGGTTTTAATCTATGTTGCCCACCGAACCGTACGCGAAATATCGTTGCCTTACGAAGGGCGTGAGGTAATCGCGCTAGCCACTGCCGCGTTTCTCGCGGTCGTGCCGATGCACATCGCCATGAACGCGGCGATTAACAACGATGCCCTCGCGGAGCTATTTGTGGGGTTGATCTTATGGCGGTTGATGGTGTATTTGAGAGACGACGAACATGAACCGCGGTCGTTAATCATCATCGGCGCGCTAGTGGGTATCGGCTTTCTCGTCAAAACCACGCTGTACATCATCGCGGGCGTAGCCTTGATTGCCATATTCATCAAACATCAGTCCCGTTTCACGCTTCACGCCTCACGTCTCGCGTTTTATCTCATCCCTATCATTCTCATCTCTACTCCCTGGTTCATTCGCAACGCGGTAGTCTACGGTAACTACGATTTCTTCGGCTGGCAGCGCCACGACGCGATCGTGGTGGGGCAGTTGCAGACGACGGAGGCGATAGCGCGTTTCGGGGTGAGTAAAATATTACGCGATTTCTTTCGAGTGTCATTTCACAGTTTCTGGGCGCAGTTCGGGTGGATGGGCGTGCCAGTTGATGGTCGAATCTATCTCGCGCTGTTCGTTCTGTGTTCCATAGTCGTGCTCGGCTTGGTGCTATTTACGGCGCGCCATCGGCAATCTGTGTGGCGGAATTCACACTTGGCTATTATGGCGTTGACCGCGCTGTTAGTAGCCGCGTCGCACGTCTGGTATAATCTCAAATTTTTGCAGCATCAAGGGAGATATTTGTTCCCCGCGATAGTTCCTTTGGGTTTCTGCTTCGCGGTGGGATTATGGGAAGCGTGGCGTTATGAAAGTGCGAAATGGGTCATTCGGTTGTTGCTCGTGGGTATGCTGATGACTTTGCTACAAGGGTTAATTAGTCGCGATTTGAACAAGTGGGCGGTGCTGATTTGGGGCGCTTTCTTCGTTTTGTGGGATGCTAATGCGATTTGGGTGAAGCTGCGCGGTGGACAGGGTGAAAAGATGTGGCGCGTGGTGCCTTTTACCCTGATCTACACGGGATTGTACGTACTTGATTTTATCTGCCTATTCAAGTTTATCGTTCCCGCGCTTTGATTGTGTAATATTTCACTAATCTTAAGGGGATAATCACACCGCGATTTGACAAATGGACACGAATAGTTTATAATTGCCTTCGCTTGTGCAACCATGTTGCGTAATGCGGTACAAAAAGGAGTATTGAATAGAGATTACCGAAAAGTCTGATAGGTGAGCATTGAGTAAAGGACGCCGCGCTGGGGTACAGTCAGTAGAACGAGCTATAACCATACTGAAATCTTTCAGTTTGGAGAAGCCCGAACGGGGGGTCAGTGAACTAAGCCGCGAACTGGAATTGCATAAGAGTACCGTCTCGCGGTTGATGAGCACACTAGAGAGCGGAGGCTTGCTGTATCGTAATTCTCAGACGGGACGCTATAGTTTGG
This sequence comes from uncultured Anaerolineales bacterium, assembly GCA_964606195.1. Taxonomy (GTDB): domain Bacteria; phylum Chloroflexota; class Anaerolineae; order CAZSIG01; family CAZSIG01; genus CAZSIG01. The sequence goes on along the minus strand of CAZSIG010000027.1, from coordinate 6,718 downwards.
GCGTCGAGTTGGTCGGTTTGGCAGCGCAGGTAGTTGCTTACATGGATGTGCGCGAGGTAGCACACCCCTTTTTGCGAGATTTGGCGGAGTATTGTCAGGAGACGGTTGACCTTTCAGTTTTAGATAAGGGAGAAGTGATTAACCTGGAACAATTTGTCCCCGCGGCGCGGCAGGTGAAGAACATCGGTCGAGTAGGACGACGTATGGCGGCTTATTGTACCGCGGCGGGCAAGGCTTTGCTGGCACATCTTCCCCAAGAACAGGTTGAAGAGGTTCTACCAACTGAACTAAAGCGATTCACGTCTCATACCATCACCGACCGCGAAAAGCTATATCGAGAACTAGCTCAGATACGCGAAAATGGGTACGCCATAGCGCATGAGGAGATGGAAAATGGCTTGAACGCCGTCGCCGCGCCGGTCTTTGATTACAGCGGGCAGGTACAGGCTGCCGTCAGTGTGGCAGGTCCCGCGTATCGCCTACAGGCGGAGATATTGCCCCAGATGGCTTCATGGATTATAAAAACGACGACGAAAATTTCTGAACAACTGGGTTATGAAACTGGAAAGGGACACTGATTTGGTTGCTTTTATAGACAGGTTGAGTTGGATTTTCCCAGACTTCGGAAGTCTATACGCGGTAAACGATTGTGCTAATTAATACAAAAAAGTTCAAAATAGAACGCGGATAACGCAGATTTCTCTGATTTTCACTGATTTTTGTTTTATAGGACGAAGTAATTAAAGAGATAATCCGCGTCAATCCGTTAAATCAGGAAAATCCGCGTTCCATTCTTCAAAAGTGTCAGGTAGCTAGAAGAAAAATCAAAAATCAATATCCAATCAAATCTGAAAGTAAAATATAAAGGATAGCATTATAGAACATGGTCGAAATTGTACGAGATATCGAGATAAATCTCACTCCGGAGTTTGTGATAGAGGAGCAATATCGCGGGCGAAGACGTCGCGCTAGTGAGAAACAGAAGGCGGGATTGTTAAAAAACGCGCAAGAAGCGATTGAGGCAGCCAAAAGCCTATACGAACCGGCAGTGATTTACGATGAATTTGAGGTAAGCGAGATTTCCGGCGAAAAGGTCGCGGTCTCCATCGATTCTGAGCAGCCAGTATACCTAACAATTGGTCCCAAAATCGACCTGTTAGAGCCTGCGAAGCGAGTCATCGTCGCGGTTCATACGATTGGGCACAAGCTAGAAGACAAGGTCGAGGAACTTATGCAAACTGGCGACGCGCTTCATGGATATATGCTGGACAGCGTCGGAGTTCTGGCTCTGGGCGCGGCGGGTGAGGCGTTGCACCACATCGCGGAGGCGCGAGCGGAAGAGCTTGGGTGGGGATTGGGGCCTGCTCTCGCGCCGGGTACGTTAGTCGGCTGGGATTTGAGCGGGCAGCGGCAGTTATGCGATTTGTTACCATTAGAACGAATTGGCGTCGAGCTAAATCCGTATTATGTCCTCGAACCACACAAGTCAGTTTCGACGCTTGTCGGGCTGGGACCGAAGTATTCCACCTTCAAGGTGGGGTCAGTATGCCGCTTTTGCGCGCTGAAAGAGAGTTGTTGGCGGCGGCGCAAGGACCCAAATTTGGGGCAAGAAGAGGATGAGGTATGACTATCGCGTTAGGAATCGATACCGGCGGAACATATACTGACGCGGTATTGCTGGATTATGACAGCGGCGCGGTTCTGGATAGCGCTAAGGCGTTGACGACGCGGCACGACTTGGCTATTGGCATTGGACAAGCGGTGAGAGCGGTGTTCAACGGTCGTGCGGAGAGCGCGGGAAGCGCGATTGCGCCCGGTGATGTGGAATTGGTATCATTGTCAACTACGCTCGCGACGAACGCCATCGTCGAAGGACAAGGAACGCCGGTTTGTTTATTGCTCATTGGCTACGACCCGTCGCTGATAAGCCAATATGGTTTTGAACATGAATTAGTGACGAACGACGTTGTTTATCTCCGCGGTGGGCATGACCTACAAGGGGATGAGGTCGAATCGCTAGACGAAGACGCGGCGCGAGAGGCTATTTTGTCCAGACGCGGGGATGTAGAATCTTTCGCAGTGTCGGGTTATTTCGGAGTGCGCAACCCGGAGCACGAACTGCGCGTATGTAAAATGATAGAGGATTTAACGAACCACCACTCCAGCGATGATGCTCGGAGAAGCGCTTTTTCTAAGGGTGTGTCGATAACCTGTGGGCATGACCTGACCACGCGGCTTAATTCCGTGCGGCGGGCGACGACGACCGCGCTCAACGCCAAACTGATTCCGCTGTTGCAAGATTTGATTGCCACCGTGCGGCATACCCTCGACGATATAGGAATAGACGCGCCGCTGATGGTGGTTAAAGGTGATGGTTCGCTGGTGCGCGCGGAATGGGCGATGCACCGCCCCATAGAGACGATTTTGTCCGGCCCCGCGGCGAGCGCGGTGGGAGCGGCACACCTCGTGGGCAATCGCGATACGTGGGTCATCGATGTAGGCGGCACTACCACCGACATCGCGGAATTGCACGAGGGGCTTCCCAAGTTGAGCCGAGAGGGCGCGCAAGTTGGCGGCTGGAAAACGATGGTGAACGCGGTGGATATGTACACCGCGGGCTTGGGGGGCGACAGCCATGTGCGTTTGGGTGAGAGTGCTGAGATACTTATCGGCCCGCGGCGCGTCGCGCCGTTGTGCTGGCTGGCTGACGAGCACCCCGCGATATTGGCGGAGTTGCAGCGGCAAGCGATGGATGAGCCTCATGACATGTGGGTTGGGCAGTTCGTGATGCTGCGCCGAAAAGAACTTCCCAAACTACCTGCGGGTGATAAAGAACTGTTGAATTTTCTGGTGGGGGGACCGCGTTCTATAATCTCATTGTTGGACAAAGTTCGCTACCGCGTGGTCATTGCCCATCAGATTAAGGAGTTAGTGGCACAACGCGTGGTTTTGCAAGCTGGGTTTACCCCCACTGATGCGCTGCATGTTTTGGGCAGATTGCAATTATGGAATGCTGAAGCGGCGCGACTGGGCGCGAACTTATTGGCACGGCAAGCCGGAATGTCCACAGAGGAATTTTGCACTCGCGTTGTGGAAGGAGTATCTTACCGCGCCGCGAGGGAACTGGTTAGCAAGGTATTAGATGACGAAGTTGGTGCGCTCGACTGGAATGCAGAACCTCTCGCGGCGGCGCTGCTGAATAGGGCGTTGGGACAGGTGGCAGATTCGGGATTGGATTGTCAATGGGCGCTCAAGAAGCCGATAATCGCCATCGGCGCGCCGGTAGAGGCGTATATGCCGCGTGTGGCGGAGATGTTGAATACGGAGTTGATTATCCCCACTCACGCAGAGGTGGCAAACGCGGTCGGTGCGGTGGTCGGCGGCGTCGTGCAGCAAATGGAAGTGAAGATTCAGCCCCTTTCAGAACTCCACGCCGCGCATCCGCGACGGCAAGATAACCCGAAGGCTTTTCGCGTGCATCTGCCGGAGGGGGTGTACGATTGTGATAGCGTCGAGGAAGGCGTGGCTTACACTTACGAAGTTATACCTGAACAGTTGAAAGAGGTAGCGCGCCAAGCGGGCGCGGAGCAAGTAGAAATCAAGATAACGCGGGAGGACCAGAACGTGCCGGTTAGAGGCGGTTGGGGAGGCACGATTTATTTTGGAACGACTTTGACTTTTACCGCGGTCGGACGTCCCAGCCCGGCGCGAAGGTATGAGGAGGTAGCGCTTTCTCAAAGTCGTTGAACCTCCCGCAGGTTGGGACACGAGAGCCTGGCTCCAGCGTGGTTACGATTGTAGAGCTATACATTTTGTCAGGAAAATCAAACCTGCGGGAGGTTTGGGCAGCGCGGTTGGTACTTTGAGAAAGCCCTATATGAGGAGGTAAAATCCGGCTAATTCATTGGTGAGAAAATAGCCTCATTTGAAAATTACAGGAGGAATTCCGGTGCGAATCCGGAGCTGTCCCGCAACTGTGATTTTGGCGAGATGAAATCTTGCCGAATAAGCCAGACACTCCATGTGTTAGGACTTTTGGTTCTTCGCGGATAAGGGAACGGTCTGTTTCGCAACGGATGTTCCCTTTTTGATTTTCATTGTGGAGTTTATTCAAGTGGCGCGGTTGTGGAATGACTTTATAACGGTTTCAATCCAGACATTACTGTCTGGTGAAATAAAAATTTTTTAGTAGAGTAAGGAGAGATAAAAATGGCAGATTTATTAAAGCAGATAGCAGAGCAGTTGTACGAAGGAGAGGACGAAGAGGTCGCGTCTTTGGTTCAGAAAGCCCTGGATGAGGGCATGGAGCCCAACACCGTCTTACAGGATGGGTTAATCGCGGGTATGGATGTGGTTGGTGTCGATTTCAAGGCGGGAGATTTGTTCGTTCCCGAAGTGCTTATCGCGGCGCGGGCTATGAGCGCGGGGATGAGTGTCCTGAGACCGCTGTTGGCAGAAGGTGACATTTCCAGTAAGGGTACGTATGTCATCGGCACCGTGAAGGGGGACTTGCACGATATTGGCAAGAACTTGGTGAAGATGATGATTGAGGGCGCGGGCTTCGAGACGATTGATTTGGGAGTGGACGTAGAGGCGGAGACTTTCGTGTCCGCAGTTCGCGAACACAATCCCGATGTTCTCGGAATGAGCGCGTTGTTAACCACAACGATGTCGCAGATGAAGAAGGTCATCGAGGCGTTGACGGAAGCCGGATTGCGCGATAAAGTCAAAATCATGGTCGGCGGCGCGCCGCTGACGGCAGAATTCGCTAAGGACATCGGCGCGGATTCATACGCGCCTGACGCTGCCAGCGCGGTTGATACCGCCAAAGAGTATGTGTCATAAGCATATAATTGAGAGATTATGAGGCGAACGGGAGTTGCTGTCCTTGATTGGGGCGGCAGCTCCTGTTTTTATGTGGGAGTAGAACTTACGCAACCCACGTGGTAATTAACCGCCGAGAGCGCAGCGGACGCGGAGACTTCTTAAAGGAATAATTTTGCTACTAGCATACGCGGTTATATGCTATCATTTAAGGTCATATTTTTCAGAGGGCGCTGGTTCAGTTCTATTGGATTTCGGATAAATCAACGCAATTTAATCACGAATGTCGCGAATTTACGAATAGCCCGAATAATAAAAGAGAAAAATTCGCGTAATTTGGCCATTCGTGGTATTCGTGATCTATATCCAACTCAACTGAACCAGTACCTTTCAGAGGGTACAGATTGTAGCTAAAACTCTGCGCTCTCCGCGTTCCCGGCGGTAAAAACATACCGAAGTTGTATAAGTCCTGTGGTGTTGCTTTTTAGCTGATTTCCTATTATAATTAAGTATATATCGATAAGTATTGATTTATACCCTTACATACTAGTCTCGCGGAGAGTAATATCGGACATAAAGGAGAAGGGAAAATGGAAAATGATTTGAGAAAGAGATTGCAAATTTCATCGGCGGCTTTCGATGAGATCAACGCGGTGCTTTTGGATCCCGAGAATCGCGTCGTGAACGATTTTCTAGCGGTGGTCGCGAAGTATGGGACACCGGAGGAGATTAACCGCAAGGCAGCGGAGGCGCGCGACTTGCCTAAATTGATGGCGCGGCTTAAAGAGATCGACTCGCCTTACGTAGCGGATTTGGAATGGTTGATGAAACAGCGCGACGCGGGCGCCTTTATCGGTATGGATGAATATAGGCGCGGCGTGCTGGGCGAAGCGGCGGATACTACCGAATTCGATGAGCACTTCGCGGTCACATTGGAGATCAGCGCGTTACAGTATTTCCCCTGGCTGATTACTCAGGCGAAGCAGGCGATTGCGAATAAGGAATTGATGCCGGGGCGGTTTATTCGCGTGCGCAAGATGAAGGAACAAGAGGCGGATAACGGTGACATCATGGCGGTCGCGGCGGCGATGCAGATCGTCGGCGCGAGTTATGTGGAGACGCTTGATACGAAAGGGACAGACGGCGCGAATGTGCATCTAGGCGGACCGGACACGATCACCGGCTATTTCGGTGGAGTAGGACAGCCGAACGATTACGCGCTCAAGTGGCTCGATGAATGTTTGTACTATTACACCAATTACGGCATCAAGCAGGTGCTGAACGTCAATCCCGGCACTGTGATATTGGGTTATTTGCTGTACAAGTTGGGGGTTGATAATGAATTTAAGATCAGCGTCTTCATGGGCAACGATAATCCCTATTCCGTGTTCTGGACGCTGATGACGGCGCGGTTTTTCGCGCGTGAGGATGGCACTTCCCCGCTCATCGGGTTCAATTTCAGTAACTCTGTGAATAATGAGACGATTGAGATTTGCGCGGAGATTCGCAACGATTTCGGTTTTGAGGATGTCGTGCGTTTCGAGCATCATATCACCGAGACGTGGAAACATATCGTCCGCCAACCTTATGATCGTCGCGATGAATTAGTAGAGATCGCCGCGCGAGTAGCCAATATCTCCGCGAAGCACGAGGGGGGAGATATAGAGGTCGAACAGGAACGCGAGGCTAATGGAGAACACCCGTCAGATATTCTGGAGTATTTTCGCGATAAATCGGAGATTGAGGAGGCGGGGCATATGCCTTTATTGGAGCGCAATTATATGGATAAGCACAACGCGGTCAATCATACTGCTGACGCGCTCACTAAGGCGGGAATTGCTGTCGTCGCGGCGCGAAATTTGCATAAGTAATTGGGGAACAAAAGAACTGGCGC
>CAZSIG010000026.1:0-16264 GCA_964606195.1 uncultured Anaerolineales bacterium | reverse complement strand
TGCGCGGTTGCCGCGAGGACGATCAGATTCTTGGTCGCGTTGGTTCCGGCATTCACTGATACCACTTCGTTGGGGCCAGGTATATACTCTATCAACTCGCCAGCACTGTTAGTAACAGCCGCGCCCGGTGGCAGTACTACTCCTATTTCGTACTCTCTGCCATTCATCCCGCTTGGCAGGAACAATTCGTAGTTCCCCCCCTCGACTTCAGCGTCCAGATGAATGGGGAATACCTCGTTCCCGTTAAGATCCTTATCACTGAAGGCGTAAACGATCGCGTCGAGGCCGCTGACCACATTGCCTTGCTGATTCACCAATTTTCCAGTCACGCGCGCGTCGCGGCGGACTGCCCAGAAACTTACCCCTGTTGCCTGTGTGAACGTCTCTGTCAAATCGACTTCACGCATACGCGGATACCCCATATCCGGTTCGTCTATGATTATGTAATTTTCGGTGTCCGCGGCTTCTACCCACCAGTGTCCTAGCGACACTCCCATCTTGTAGAAACCTTTGGGACTGGTAATAGTTTGGGTAGTCTTCCAGTCGCCCATATCACCGCTGGCATGGACAAAAACATTGTCGAGCCCTTCACCGCTAGGGGTGATGATGACGCGTCCAGAGATAGAAGCTTCTGCTCCGCGCAGGTGGAATGTCCCTAAATCCATGTCTTGTGTGATTTCTATAAGCTCACCATTTTCTGGTGGCGGGAAGAAACCCTCCCACGGCTCGAAGTATATGTGATACGAACCGGGTAAAACATTGATGGTGAACGAACCATCTTCCGGAGATACAACACCGCCGTTTCCGAAGCCATCATCGCGTTGTAACTTGACTTCCGCCCAATAATCCTCTGCCGGAGGCTCGCCATCGGGGTCAAGAACTACACCGCTAACTTGAATGTCAGTACGGATTACCGGCAGGTCAAGATTACTCACCTGAGTGGTATCATAATCGAAAAACATCGTTGCTTGATGACGTTCATAATCGAAGACCCAATCGACGGTACTACTACCGTCTGGCTCTACCCAGATACTCCATTGCCCACCGCCAAGATACAGGGTGTAGGTACCAGTGGCATCAACGTGCGTATCTGCCCAGCCAGGGCCATCTTCGCGCGCGGCAACTACTATCGCGTTATCCACAGTCTGCAACAATCCCATATCTGCATCAGTAGCATAACGCACTTGCCCATAGACCTTATTCGCATTACTGTGATCCGCTGGCTGCATGTAGAGTGTACCCAAGTCAACTTCCGCGCCGTCGTAGGTTATCGTCTGGGGTTCAGGCGGGAACCAACTTCCCGCGTACCAAGGAGCATAGAACTCTACCGTGTAAGTACCTTGAGGTAGTTCACCATCGGGGATGATAAACTCACCATTCCAACCAACGTTAGCCCACCGCGCCTCGGTCCAATCAGCATTGTGCAAATCTACGCCAGTATCCCAAGCCGGACACCCCTCTGGAGGACACAATGTAGGATCGTAATCTGGAGGTGTAAAGCCTGTCGGGAAGCGCACGAAGCCGCGCACGGCTGCCGTCTCTTGGCTCACAAATATATCTACGTAAGCCGCGCCTGTTGCGGGCACGGTGACCGATATCGGTTCTGATTCTGCATAGCCGGTGTATTCGTCGGGGTATGCTTGGACGTAGTAAGTGCTGCCAGGATCAAGATTATAGAACTCGAAGGGCCGTTGCGCGTCTTGGAAATCAGTAGTGTCGAGGTAATTCATATTCGCGTCTAACAAATCAACGAATCCCCAAATTCCCGCGCCACCATCATCCGGTACAACCCAACCAATGATACTAGGTTCGACTATTTGCAAGTCGATACGTTGTGTAGCAGTAGAATCATACTGGCTCTCCGGCTCAACGGTGAATACTACTTCTTCTGTCCGCCCACTCAGTCCAGTAGGAGCACCCGTAGGATCGTAATCTAACCAGGCTTCTCCTTGCAGATGATATTCCCCCGCGGGTAAGCCGCCGAAGCTGTATGGCTTCCAATGGCTCGCGTTCGGATTTGCCGTATCCTCAATCCAGGTGGTATCATCCCATGCCCACATATCATTGTCTTCACTCCACAAATCGACGCCGCCCTCTAGTTTGGATTCCATCTCATCTACAACGAAACCGCGCACGCTGGGATAGGTTAGGCGCAGGTTGGGCAAATCTATAGTGGCGCCAATATCCTTGCGGAATCTGTATGGCACAGATTTAGTGTAACTATACACGCCGTGCGGTGGTTTAGCTTCAATGGAATAATCGCCCGCTGTTAGGTGCAATCCAAATTGTCCGTTACAGGTAGTATTGAACCAATCTGACCAATCTCTGTTCAATGCTTCTATATAGATAGAAGGATGTTCTATGCACCCAGGACATGATTCCACACACCCCGCGGGAGTCGTTCCATCAGGTAAAACCACTTGGCCTGTTACATTGGACTCGCGAAGATATATGTCAACAGCTTGCGGAGCATCACCGTAAGGATCGGCAGTTATCGGTACGAATTCCCAATTAGATGGTGACAACGCGGGGATACTCTCCACTGAAGGCATCGCAAGTATCTTACATTCGAACGCGTTAGTCACGTTGTATGGCAAACCGCCGAACAGCGCGGGTTGGTCAGGGGTACTAGGTGCCTCTAACCAGATATTATGGTCTTCACATTCCAGTCTCACCGTTCCGCTGATCGGATCTCCCACCAAGCGCGGTGGTTCTTTAACCGTCACCGCGAGCTGTGGATTGGTTAATCTGGTATGCTCCTCAGGCACCTCAAAGTCTAGGCTAAGATCATCTACCCAAAATTCGTAAGGTACTGAGGGGAACACTCCTGAGTACCACGGGTGTATTTGCAACCGGAAGTTTCCGGGAATCGGCGCGTACTCCATGATCTCATCATAGGGAATATGGAAACTGGGGTTAGCTGCATTTACTGTAACGTAAATGGGAATTTGTTCAAACCATCCCGCGCCGTCAGGTTCCTCATGCCAGTAAGAGAGTTGTACTTCTGCCTCTCCTTGAACAGTAGTCACTCCATCAGACTCATAGACGGTTCCCTTAATACCAGGGCCAAGTTCGGTGAGATAGAGATCTTCCTCCGAAGTCATGGTGGGATCGTATTGTTCCCCTTGCCCAACCATAACCGGTATAGGTTCTGATTTACCCCATAGTGAGTTGGCTGGCGCTTCCGCGTACAACATATAGTCACCCTCAGGAATACCTCCCAAAACATATCCTTCACCGCAGTACTCGAAGTGAGCTACCTCGTTTCCATCCAGATCCTTCAGCTTAACATATAAGCATTCAGTCACCAGATTTTGGTACGGGTCATAGACCATACCAGTGAAGCTAGGATAGGTGAGGGTAATAGGCCCAGTATCCCACATGTTTGGCACGTTGACAACCAGCGGAAGTGACCGCGTATATGTTGGCACTAGGACTCCATCTGGTGCAGCGCGGAGTTGATAATCACCATCTGGTAATAGCAATCCAAACTCGCCCCATGACGCTACAAAGCGATCCACATAGTTACCTGTGTTGACCTCTGTCGCTTTAGCCCAAGCTCCGCCAATGGGATTATCAAACGTATCCCGAATCCACTCTACCGGTGTTCCATCAGGATAAACCACTCTGCCAGTGAGATTGGGTTCTTGCAAAGTCAAATCCATAGGCTGGGTACCGGTAACTTCATACTGACTGCCCGCGGCTACATCTACCATCATCGGCGCCGAATGCGCGAAGGTAGAATCGTACGGTGGCTCAGCTTTAAGCATGAAAGAGCCAGCCGGAACACCACCAAGCGCGTAAGTGCCGCTGATTACGCCTGCTTCTGCTATATCCTGTTGCCCATCAGAAGTCTCGCGGTACAATTTTACATATCCGCCGTCTACCCAATTCGTACCACCCGGCTCATACACTGTACCCGCGAAACTGGCGTATGTTAGCTTGAGGGGCCCCACAGCTCTAGTATCGGCGCTACTATTTATCGTAACAGATATAGGTAGAGAGCTGAAATGACCGCTCTCTTGAGGCGGATACTCCGCTCGAAGATAAAAGACACCGGGAATATGTTCACTAGGGACCTGTGACAGGTCGAAGCTGAAACTACCGCTACCGCTATATACATCTGTCCACGTTTCCCACGCGCAACAATACCCCCATTCGTCAAGGGTATACAATTTGACCGTCGCGTCGTAGTTAATAATTGTGCCTTCAGGAGTCACAACACTGCCGTTAATCGCGCCTTGAGCCTGCGCCGGCGCCGCGCTAACTAGCCCTACGATCAACAACGTCAAAACCACTACCGCGAGGCTGAGACGTAGCCACCATCCATGACTGCGCCGCTGCCTCTTTACTACAAGTTCACTACTAAAATTCTTCATCGTCTTTCTCCTTTTCACTAAACTAAACGTACATTAGTTAGAAACTGCCCCCTATAATATAATTTATTCTGCTGTGTTAACATCACCTCCTTTCGCCTCAGTCTTATGAGGAGAAGAATCTCTAGCGGTCCACAATTCTAAAAAGTGGACTAAATCTGCCATGTTTTGAAATCCTCTTCTTTTGCTGCTGCGTACATGCTCAACTTGACCACGCCACGCTGCTTCCGGTCTTGGCGAAGCAGCCTCGCGCCAAATCCGTACAATGAATGTATCACTGTAAGCACCGCGTTCCTTCATACACCCCCCTTCCTCAAATATTCGATGGCGGGTAGCATTTAGTTTATCCTTCGTGCTAGATTAATTCTCAATCTCTTCCTGAATATAACTAGTCTTCCACGCAGCTTCAGCCGCTAGCGCGGCATTCCACGTCTTTATCGCTTCTTTTTCAATCTCTTCGTCGTGCCAGACGCGACATTTCAGGGGAACATTCACTCCATAGGCATTTCCCCCACTAACAATCAATTCTCTCGCGTCAATAGCTACACTTTCAAGTTTGTCAGTCATTATCGCTCTCTGATACTTAAATTTTTGTTTGCGTCTTAAATATAAACCGCACCTATCACAAAACTATCACAACTTTCACATTATCATCTCAAAAACTATCCCGACATTTTTCACCAGCGCGAACGGGTTTGCTACCTCGAAAATAGGCGCAATGGGGATTGCGCCCTGTACAATACGTCAGGGCGGTATCCCCATACCGCCGCTACCGCGCCGCGATAATTTTCGTTCATTGGTGGTGTGGTAACACGCATGAGCAATACTCCTTTTGCGAGAAGGCTAATATATTTCCAAACAACACCTTCCCATGCTAAATATAGCACAAAATGCCTAATTTGACAATAGGATTATGGTACTAACGCGGTGCTCCGTAACATGACCATATTATCACCTTCTCCGCCGCGTGGTGATCGTATGCCCCCGCTCACATAATGCCGCGATGTCACGCTCAATGGTGCGAACACTGACCCCCAGCGCGGTCGCCAAATTATCATCGGTCGGCTCGCCCCCTTGCTCCGCCGCCTCTGCCAAAAGCCGCAGCAATCGCTTCTGCCGCAAGGCGCGTTTCCCCTCAGCGTGGCGAAACGCGGCATCCTCTTCCCCCGCGTCTACAGTCCAGGTCACCGTTACGTACTCATCATCCTGAAGTGGCCGCCCCAACGGCACCCCGGTTTTTGCCAAGCGTATCTCTATTTGTCCGAAAAGTTCGCGATTTTTGTATTGCTGCCGAATGGCGCGATTGATACTCACATTTTCCAGAAAACTGCGCCGCAGCTTCGCATCGCTGATTTTTTTAGCGCGTTCCTGAATCAAGTCGTAAGCGTGTTGCAGATATTTCTCGCGATTCTCCCGTTTCTCATTGTCCAATATTCGATAATGCTGAAAATAAACTCGCTGCATCTGCTCCACATCTTTTTGCCCCGCCTTAATCATCTTGATCGCGCGCCACGAATATTCCAACGCCGTCTCGCTGTCGCTCAACACCGCGCAGGCATAGCCCCAATCGGACAACACCGCGACCATGTCTGCCTTAAGCCCCAATTCCTGAGAGATATGATAAGCCTGCTCAAAGTGACCTCGCGCCAAATCCGCCTGCTGTAAATCTAAATAAACGCGCCCTAGATTATGTATCGCCTTGACCTCCCCATAACGACTCCCCACCTCGCGAAATCGCGCTATCGCCCATTCCAAGCTATGCACCGCGCGCTCATAATCCTGCATCGCCGCGCAGATACTGCCGATGCTGCCTAATATATACCCTTCGCTACCACGGTCGCCCAGCTCACGACATATTTCAAGAGCCTCCTCGCAATATTTCAACGCGCGGTCATAATCCCCCAATATCTCGTATACACTTCCCATATTATTCAAACAGCTCAACTCCGCGTAACGGTTTTCTATCTCGCGAAAGATTATCAGCGACCGCGCAAAGTTTTCTAAAGCCTGACCATGATCCCCAAGCCAGCTATAGACATTGCCCATATTCAAATAACATACACCCTCGCCGTAACGATAACCGATCTCCTGCCTGATCTTGAGCGACGCGGTGTAATACTCCAATGCCTGGTGGTAATTACCCAACTCCGCGTATACCACTCCGATGATGCTCAACGTCTCCCCTTCACCGGCGCGATTATTCGCTGCCCGCCGTAATTTCAAAGCCGCAGTTCCTTGTTGTAAAGCGCGTTCGTAATCGCTCAACTGCCAGTAGGTTTGAGCTAACCCGTGCAAACTATCCCCTTCGCCGCGTTTATCTTTGACCATGTGGCATATATCCAACGCTGCCTGATAACTCGCCAACGCTTGATTATAATTTCCCACTTCTTGCTGAATTAAGCCTAATTGCTGTAGTTCCTGTGCCTCGCCGCGTTGGTTGTCCTGCCCCCTCCATAGTTTCAGCGCACGCCGCGTAGTCTTCTCTGCTTCTGGATACTGTCCCATCTCGCGAAACAGATCGCCTTGCCGATTCAAAACCTGTGCCAGATACCCTTCATCGTTGCTCGCCTGTGCCAACCTCATCAACGTATCTAAGTCAGCCTGTTGCGCCTCGCGATGCCCCTGTAAATCATACAACTCTTCTCTTTGCGCCAAAATCCCAAAACGCTTCAAGCGACAATCATCTAGCTCTTCTTCGGTATTGAGATCGGCTTCCAGATAATCTAAACTCTCTAAAGCCTGACTGTAAAAGATTAACGCCTCGTCGTTCGCGTAGATTTTCTTAGCTTTATCGCCCGACAATTTGCAATACCGCACCGCGCGCTCCCAATCCTCGCTCATGTAGAAGTAATATGCCAATTCCTGTGTAGTGGCTAAAGCTTGTTGTTCCAGCGCTAACCCTACGCGTCGATGTAACAACCGTTGCCAGGTTTGTCCTAAATTGTCGTAGACTACCTGGCGCACCTTCTCATGAGTGAATCGGTATCCCGCGGCGGTGTCTTCGAACAGTTGATGATGTAATAGTTCATCGGTAGCTACCAGTATCTCCTCTTCACCTCTACCGCTGGCGCGCCAAAGCCTGTCGAAGTCGAACTCGCGTCCTAGCACTGTAGCGAGATTGAGCAAGGCGCGCGTTTCACTATTTAATACTTGTAGTCGCCGCTCCACTAGCTTCTGTATTCCGTGAGGTACCGGTAACTCAGCATACTCAGACATACCGTAGTCCCAGGGCATCTGCCACCGCCCACGCTCATCGCGATACAATAACCCTTCCTCGTAAAGTAACTTCAGAGTTTCCATCACGAAAAAAGGATTCCCTTCAGTTTCGCGATACAACCGTTGGCTTAGTTGTGGCCCCTCTTCCTGTAATCCCAATGCCATCTGTACTAACCACGCGGTTTCGTCTGCCGAAAGCCTTTCTAAGTGAATCGTCTGCACCAGCGAACTGCGTTTCAGATTATCCAAAATATCGCTCACGCGCGCCGCAAGCTCGACGCCGCGATTATTCAACTCTTCGGGACATAGACTAACGATGATAAGTATAGGCGCGTCGCGTAGTCGCCCCGTAATATAACGAATTATGTCATGTGTGGCTAGGGCGAACCATTGCATATTCTCCAAAATGATCAGATGCGGCGCGATGTACCCTAAACCTAGAATATACTGGCTCAGACTTTCGCGTAATCGTTCGCGTTCCTTCTCCCAGCCTAATCCAGCGCGGGGGGGCAGCGCAGGTATAATTTCGGTCAATTCGGGTAACAATAAGCTCATCTCGCGCAACCACACTCCAGGCACGATCTGACGTAACTGAGATATGCGCTGCGGGGTTAAACCACCGCGCAATGCCTCTACCCACACCCCATACGGTGCCACCTCCGGAGATTGCTTGCCACTTCCCCATAACACTTCGACCCTTTCGCGCCGTGCCCAGTCGGCAAGCTCTCGTAGCAGTCGCGATTTCCCGACTCCTACCTCTCCCTGAATTAAAACTAATCCCCCGCGCCCTTGCGCAGCCGACTTTACACGCGACCGCAACTTCGCTAACTCATCTCTCCGTCCTACTAGCGGCAACTCCCCGAAATCATCAAACGGGGTCTTCGCGGGCACCTGCCATTCGTCAGTCGGTGACGCGCTTACCAGTGGCACAACCGGTTCGGTGGCTTGAACGCGTGTGCTGGCACGTAAAACCTCGCGATACATCTGTTGCGTTTCAGCAGTCGGTTCTATGCCTAGTTCTTGTTCTAATATTTCTTGGCAATTGTGATACTGCTGTAATGCCGCGCCGCGCCGCCCGGTGAGTTGATATAAATGCATCAACTCTCGATGTGCCTCTTCGCGTAAAGGATCATTGGCGGCTAACTTCTGAGCAAGAGGGATGGCGCGATTATATTCACCCTGCTTTTTATAGGCGATGACTAATTCATAAAGAGTCTCCAGATACCGTTCACGCAACCTTTCGCGTTCTAATACGCACCAATCATCGTAGAAACCTTCCAGAAAATCACCGCGATATAGTTCTACGGCTTTCTCTAACTGCACACAATCTTCGCGAGAAAGTTGTACGTTTCTCTTGAGCACCGCGATATTTCGTTCGAATTCTTCTAAGTCCATCCAATAAGGACTATCGATATTAAAGCGAACGTTTTGACCCTTTGTCAAAATGTAAGTACCGGCGAGGGCTGATTCCGGTTCCAACAATCGTCGTAGCCGCCACAACGCGGTATTCAGACTTCGTTGTGCCTTCTCATCTGGGCGATCACCCCAAAAAAGCTCAGCCAATACGCGTCGCGAGTGAGTTCGGGTTCGATAGGTTACTAAATATGCAAACAGAGAGCGTACTTTTTGGGTTGGAAACCGTAATATCTGCGGGAGATTATTATTCTTGTTTTGTTCATTCGCGAATTGTATTCTTAAACTGCCGAACAGAAAAATCTGTAATGTCATCATATTGGTAAAACAAAAGCCACCGGAATAAACTATCGGTGACTTTTATGAAGCTCATTCAAACTGCGATAAGGTTTGCGCGCTAGAGGCTGCCTTTTTGCAATATGTCCAAAAACTCCTCATTATCGCGAGTGCGCGTCATATGATTCAGCAACGCCGTCAACGCATCCACAGAGACCCCGTCGCGATCGCGGTCGTTAACTGGCATCACCGCGAGCATCTGGCGCATACGCCAGACGCGTTGCACCATCGCATTATCCATCAGTAGTTCTTCACGCCGCGTCCCGGAGCGTTCAACATTGAAAGCGGGGAACACGCGCCGTTCCGCCAAACGTCGATTGAGGTGTAGTTCCATGTTGCCCGTTCCCTTGAATTCCTCGTAGATTACGTCGTCCATGCGGCTGCCCGTATCCACTAAGGAGGTCGCGATAATCGTCAGGCTGCCTCCATCTTCGATATTTCGCGCCGCGCCGAAGAACCGTTTGGGGGGATATAGCGCGCCAGGATCCACTCCGCCCGATAACGTGCGCCCGCTAGGAGGCACTGTCAGGTTATATGCGCGTGTCAATCGCGTGATCCCGTCGAGTAAAATCGCCACATCGCGCCCGCTCTCCACCAACCGCTTGGCGCGTTCCAATGCCATTTCTGCTAATCGTACCTGTGTGGAGACATGCTCGTCAAACGTCGCGGCGACGACCTCCGCCTCGACCGACCGATCCATATCAGTCACCTCTTCGGGGCGCTCACCAATCAGGACGACCATCAAATGTATATCGTTGTAATTTGTCGATATGCCGTTGGCGATTCTTTTCATAACTGTGGTCTTGCCCGCTTTGGGTGGAGAGACGATCAAACCGCGCTGCCCGCGTCCAATGGGCGCGACTAGATCAAGCAGGCGCGTACTCAGGATATCCGGTCTCGTCTGTAAGGTAATTTGCTCCAGTGGAAATATTGGGGTCAATCTATCGAAATACTCGCGCCGCTTCGCTGTCTCCGGATCTAACCCATTAACCGCTTCGACGCGGAGCAGCCCGTAGTATCTCTCGCTATCTTTGGGCGGACGCACCTGACCTATAATCATATCTCCGGTGCGCAATCCAAACCGCCGAATCTGCGATTGCGAGACATACACATCTTTCGGACCAGGCAGGAAATGCTCAGTGCGAAGGAAACCTATCCCTTCTGAGGTAATATCCAGCACTCCACCTCCGAAGCTATAACCTAGCTTTTCCGCTTGCGCTTCGAGCAGTCGAAAAATCAGGTCATGTTTTTTTAATCTACTGACGCCAGATAGTTCCCATTCCCGCGCCATCTCTAATAGTTCGTCAAGTCTCTTTGTCTCAAGCTCTGCAATGTTTAACACTTTATTATCCTTCTAAATTATCATCAAAACTATCTTTATTTATCGCGAAGTATATTCGGGAAATACAAAAAAGCTTATAACGGCTCACCACTCCATGAAAAACCATGACAAAGATCATGTCCGCGTGGAGATGAGCGTTATTGAATTCTGTTGAACTCTAAACCGCGGTACTGTCAACCTGTAAAAGGTCATACTGATCAGTTCTCATCTGTGAATATCCATAAGGGAACCTTGTGAGGTAAGCAAATTCCATTGGAGGTATTAGCAAATATTGAGGGATATACATGAAACTACCGCGGAGGTACTACGCGAGACCACATGAAGCCAAAACCTCCGCCTATCAAATACGCGAAAAGCAAAAGTTAATATATTAGGGTAATTGCATTGGTTACATCCAAATGTCGCGCCATGCTTGAAAAATTGTTGGATTAATGAGGGAAACAAATCGAGAATAGACCACATTGAAGTCGTTCAAACGAGGACTTGTTAAGTAGGATGAAGAATTACTCTACGTGTAGATATTATACAACACTTCTATAATGATTGTCAAACTAGCTACCTGACACTTTTGAAGAATGGAACGCGGATTTTCCTGATTTAACGGATTAACGCGGATTATCTCTTTAATTGCTTCGCCCTATGAAACAAAAATCAGCGAAATCTGCGTTATCCGCGTTCTATTCGATGCTTCAACAACTTTGTATGGCAAACTGTCGGGTAGCTAGATTGTCAAATTATTCGCGAATCAATCTTGACAATCGCTGATTTCAGCCCGAAGACGCGCCAGTCGAGCCTTCATCTTTTGCCAATGTGTACCTGTCCAGAAATATTTATCGCAGGAGGCGCAGTGGTGAAATTCATCTTGAGTACGAAAGACGTAAGGGGGCACGCGGTCGCGCGCTGCGGACTTGGAGACTTTTTTCAGGGGAGTATTACATATCAGACACCGCGAGGTCTCTCGCGCTACAGAAAGATTTAAGCTCGTAACTACCTGCGCCAATTGTTCGACGAGATGGTCACCTTGTATAAATAGTACGTCTAAGTTCTTACGACGAGTAAGCGCGGTATCTCGCGTCAGTAATATTCGTCCTTCCGCCCGCGCCCGCCGCACTAATTCATCATCTCCACCGCCATCGAAATACTCCGTATCATACCCTAGAATACGCAGCCACTTCGCCAGCTTTCCCAACATCTCATCTGCGATGAATTTCACACTAAAGCCTCGCGTATCAATTCCTCTGGTATCACCCCCGCGCGCAAAATCTTAGGCGTAGTGCTCGTTACATCTAGCACAGTCGAGGCGACATTCGCCGCGCCTACCTTCCCGTCAATTATCAACCCTACATCTTCCCCTAATATCTCCCGTACCTCGTTTGCAGTTTTGGCAATTGGCTCTCCGGAAAAATTCGCGCTGGTCGCCGCGAGAGGTGCACCCAACGCGGCGATTATCTCGCGCGTCAGGTTGTGGGCGGGAACACGCACGGCAACTGTCGCACCGTTCGCGCAAACTATATCAGGTACGACATCACGGCGCGGCAGCACCAACGTCAACGCGCCAGGCCAAAATCGCGCGATAAGCCGCCGCGCGGCTGGCGGGACCGCGGTCGCAACTGTCTTCGTATCTGCGGCGTCCGCCAACAGCAACGGTATTGCCAATGAGCGCGGGCGCCGCTTTGCCTTATACAATTTCTCCACCGCGGCGGACATAAAACCGTGCGCGGCTATGCCATATACGGTGTCCGTAGGAAACGCTATCAGCTCTCCTTTTTGCAACCACGCGACCGCCTTCGCTATCGCGTCTTTGTTATTCACTTTTATAATTTCGGGAGACATCAGGTTTTTCTACCCAGAAAGAATTATGATCTTTTGGAATTTCGGGTGGTCACAAGGAAAAATCTGCCACTAATTTCACTAATTTTCTGCTTATTTGTATCAATTAGTGCAAGCAGAGGGCGCAGAGAACGCGGTCCTACCCCACAAATCCGCGTAGAGCCGAAAAAAATTGCCCCAAAAACTCTGCGCTCCCCGCGCCCTCGGCGGTAAAAAAAATACCCCGACGCGGTCAGACAAAATCAAAAATCCGCTTTATCCGCTTAATCTGCTAACTTTTCCACCTTTTTTCAGTAGACTCATTTAGTGCCAATTAAAATGCGTAGCTCTTCAATCATCTCACGCGGCGCGGCATCGAGATATTGTTTCAGAAACGCCACGCGTTGGCTATCGTCGGGAGGAACGTAACCTTCGCCATAGACAACGGCAGACTTTTCGACTATCTCATCCAACTTCTCCGCGTTTTCCTCATAGCTCATGCGAGGGCGCGTGGGAACCCAGCGGTTTATCTGACGCATCAACCGGCGTGTAGCACGCAGGCGCGGTTCTGCCTCGTTATTGAACTCATTATCGGATAACCCCGCTGTGCTATGGACGATCATCTCAGCACAGGCAACTCCCCAATCTAAAAGCACCTTCGCGGCAGCGTCGTCCAGATTATCTGTCAAAGCCTCATTGTCCAAGATGGTACCCACCGCGCTATTCATGCGCCGCATGACTCCACCATCGATAGATTGCGCCTTCAACTCTGGTTCGCTATCCTCGCGCATGTTTGCTACGGTTGCTGCCAGAGGTGATGAACCTCGTTCTGCATTATTAAGCGAGTTTTTTCCTCGCGCGGATTGTGCTCCACGCTGAGGACGCGACACGAATCTATCTAATACCAGTGATAGCAAAACCCATGCTACAAATGTCCCCACCGCGATCAGCACCAGCGATGTAGATGAGCCAAGCGTGATCTCGGAGGTACCCTCCGCTTCCATAATGCCTGAAACCAGTCCTGCAAGTACAAAGCCGATGAGCGGTGCTAATATTATTTTCGTAATCGTGAGAATAGTATTTCCCGCCCCACCGCTTCGCCGCGTCTGGGCAACCGCCGCGTTTCTAGTTCGCGAGTTCTTTAGTCTTATCCAGAACTCAAGAACAGCCGACACCGCGATGCCCACAATTATCTCTTGAATAATTGCAAATAACATAATCGCCACCTCCTTGAAGGATTTTATCCTTTTATTACGCGTATTGTCAAGTATGAAGAGAACATTGGGGCTTTCTCAAAGTCGCGCGATGGGTATTATATGTCACCCTGAGCCCACGTGCGGGGATAAACTACACACAGGGTCTCGTTTTGGTTCAACCACCGCGACACTTGCCACTTCAATCCTAATTTGGGCGAAAACGAGATGCTTCACTGCGTTCAGCATGACACTTTGACCATCCGAAGTCCAAAAGAACCCTCAAAAACAAACGAGCACGCGATAACCGCGCACTCGCTCTCGACTTCTTATAAGGCTGAGGAGCAGGGACTTGAACCCCGATTACACGATCCAGAGTCGCGTGTTCTGCCATTGAACTACTCCTCAGTGCCGAAACCAGATTATAACATATTCCCGCGAACCGCGCAAATGAGTCTGATTACGTTTGCCCCCGGACTTTCTCCAGACCAGGTGATGGGCACCTACGGCGCGGCTTAACTCTGGATAACACTTTGCACAAAGATTATTTCGAGTATAGGACAGTATTTCACAAGTTCCCGTCACCTTAACACGCGACGTCAAAAAAGCCCTACTCAAAAAAGATACACTCATTTCCCAATCTACGGACTACTGTCTACCGTCTACCGCACTCAGAGCGAGACGACCTGCGCGATGAACAGATCCAATCCTAAGACGATGTCAGTTTTTCCAGTCTTAACCGCGTGGTCTAGTCCTAGCAACTGCTTGTAAATCTCGTGCAGTTGGGGAAGCGAGAAATTGCGCGCCTGACTGCTCGCCTTTTTAACGACGAAAGGGTGTAATTTCAACTCCCGCGCCATCGAAGCCGCGGGCGCGGTTTGTTGCAGCGCTTTGACTTCCAATAAAATGCGAAACTGCCGCACGATCATCGTCAGCAAATAGAACGGTGACGCGCCATCGTTATCCAGCAGATCGTGAAAGAGCCGCGTCGCCGCGCGCGCGTCCTTCTTGCCCAGCGCGTCGACCATGTCGAAGATGTTCGCCTCCTGCGAATAAGTGACCATTTCGCGCACATTTTTACGCGTGATACTCTGCCCCGCGCCCGCGAATGTTACCAATTTCTCAATTTCCTGATCGAGTAGCCGCAAATCATCACCGATAAACGCGGCTAATTCAGTCACCGCTTGAGAATCTATCCCCGCACCCCCCTTTTGCGCGACGCGCCGCTCGATCCACTTATTCAAACTCCCCTTGTGCGGCGCGGTGAATTCCTTGACATATCCGGCATCGTTTTTCTGCGCCAGGGTCAGTATCGGGTGCCGCTTCCCCAAAGATTTGTTCTCCAAAAAGATCAACCGCGTCGTCTCCGCCATGTTGGGTAGATATTTTTTCAGCTCGTCAATGAACGCGGAGTTCCCCTTGCTCCGCTTGCCGGTCGATTTGTCCTTGCCGGTCAACCGCGTCAGCAGTCCCTCCACAAGCACCAAGCGGCGGTCTGTCAGAAAGGGCATCGCGTCGCACGCCTGCACCAAATCGCTGAATGTGACTTTGCG
Source organism: uncultured Anaerolineales bacterium (assembly GCA_964606195.1). Taxonomy (GTDB): domain Bacteria; phylum Chloroflexota; class Anaerolineae; order CAZSIG01; family CAZSIG01; genus CAZSIG01. Next base: position 1,026 of record CAZSIG010000026.1, on the reverse strand, counting down.
CCCGTCCAACACGGTGGTGTTCAAGGAGAGCATATCGGGATCGCCCATCTTGGCTTTCAGTTTTTTGACTTCTTCGGCGCGCGAAAAATCGTCTTCGCCGTGAAAGATGTAGAACATAGTTCTGAAACGTGATGCGTAAAACGTAAATGTTCACGTTTTACGCGTAACTCATTTTGGCTCTTTGAAATTTCGCGAGGATCAGCTTACCACGCGGTTTCTTTCTTATCACTAATTGCACTAATTGGCACAAATAAGCAGAAAATTAGTGGCAGATTTTCCCTTGTGCCCATCGGAATCCCAAAGACCCTAATTTTTTACAACAACCTCCCGATCAATTCCAACCCAGGTCCGCCTTCAATCTGGCTGAGGAACATCTTGCCGAGAACCCCGCGCACCCGCTCGACGCGGTCGGTATCCGGATTATGCGTGCAAAGGGCGAAATGATATAGTTGGAATGTCATCCCTCTACCGTCGATCACCATGTGAAATTCTTCGGTGACGGGGGGACCAAAGATCTCGCGCCAGCCGCGGGCGAAGACGCCGAACAGATTATGCCCGGTTTCGGGGAAGAAACGGTTATCGGGGGTATTGCGCGGCGGCGCGTCCTGAAACTGCGGACGCCCCTGCGCCTGATAAACATCGCGTATCCACCCGCCCACGGGTCCCAGCATCACCTGCTGCGCCGCGTTGACGATCAACGCGCCATCCTCGAAGAATTCTAAGCGATTGCCATCTGCCGCGGTGAAGCCACCCGAAATCTGCGCGCCCAAGAGTTGGGCTATCTGTGGGTTGTCCGCTAGGTAAGTTTCAATTGGGGATCCGATATCAGATTCGGGAGCGACAATCCTTACATTCATGTCTAACGTCTTCGCGCCGCGATTGACGAACCAAGTGACCCCCTCCTCGACCATATCCCAGCGCAACTGATATTGCCCCGCCTGCGGTGGCGCGGCACATTTGACATCGCGCAATGTGACCACCTGCCCTTGAGAGACATCATTAGGTAACTCTGTGCGCAGGTCTTGT
>CAZSIG010000025.1:0-16600 GCA_964606195.1 uncultured Anaerolineales bacterium | reverse complement strand
TCACTAATTTTCCGCTTATTCGCGTCAATTAGGGGCAAAAAACGTCGAACCTCCCGCAGGTTGGGACACGAAAATCAAACCTGCGGGAGGTTTTGCCCACGCGGTTTGTACTTTGAGAAAGCCTTATGTTAAGCTGACCCCGCGAATTCCCAAAGAGCCGTAAACTTAATATGACGAAAAGAACGATGCGATTACAGCAAAATATAACTTATGGTCCCGTGCTGTCGCGGCGGTTGGGGCGGTCGTTAGGGGTGAACCTGTTGCCACCGCGCCATAAAGTTTGTCCTTACGATTGCATCTATTGCCAATATGGACATACTGAAATGTACACCGCGCCGGAGAGCGATTTTCCCACTGTGGATGAGGTTCTCTCCGCGATAGCGGCTACGGTGCGGCAATACCCCTACACCGACTACATCACCTTCTCCGGTCACGGCGAAGCTACTACACATTCGCGCTTCGGTGAAATCGTGGAGGGCGTCATCGCGTCGCGAGACGAAATCGGCACCGATGCTAAGGTCGCGATACTCTCTAACTCCGCGCTGGTCACTGAGCCGAAAGTGTGTGCTGCGCTGGCAAAATTGGACGCGCAGTTTATGAAGCTAGATGCCGGAGATAATATGACCTGGCAGGCTATCAATCGCCCCGCGCCACATTTGCACTATGACCAAATCGTCGCGGGGCTGTGTGCCCTCAACGAAAAAGCCCCTATTGTGATTCAGAGTTTGTTGCTCGATGGTACAGTAAGTAATGCGCGCGGTGAGCAACTGGATAACCTGCTGGCGGTGCTGAAGTCGATAATGCCGCGCGAGGTACATTTATACACCGTTGACCGCAATCCCGCCGAGAGTAGCGTGCAAAGGGTGCCGCGCGCGCGGTTGAAAGAGATAGAGCGTATGGCGCGAGAAGAATATGGGCTTAACGCAACCGCGTATTGAAAATGATGGCTCTTTGGTAATTCGCGTGGTCATTTCAACAGAGGTCTGATTTTTTGCCACTAATTACACGAATTTTCACTTATTTGTTTTTTCGCGTCAATTAGTGCAATTAGTGACAAATTTCTTTTTGTGACTATGCGAAATCCCCAAAAAGCAAAATGACGAATATGCTGTATAGTATATCATACAACTGTTAAGTCTGTGTGAACGTACTGCAAATATTTTTGTTAGAACCGGCTCATTTCTTGGTCGAAATGATGACAATACTTTTGCGCGATCTTCAGGATGGTTTTTTCACCGCTGAGCCGCAGAGGGCGCGGAGAAAAACGCAACGAAACTCCGCGATCTTCGCGTCTCTGGGGTAAAATTATTCTCAATGGAATAGATGGCAATGAAAAGTTCAACCTCGCGTTTAGATAAGTTTGATCGTCCCATAAACTATCTGCGCATTTCAGTGACCGACCGCTGCAACCTGCGCTGTCTGTACTGTATGCCAGCGGAGGGTGTCGCGGCGCAGTCGCATGCGGATATTTTGCGCTACGAGGAATTCGTGGCAATCGCCCGCGCCGCGGCGCGCTTGGGCATCTCCAAGATTCGCGTGACCGGCGGCGAGCCTCTGGTGCGGTTGGGAATAGTAAATTTCATTCGGCAGTTAGCCGCGATATCGGGCATCGATGACCTCTCGATGACGACGAACGGGATTTTGCTCCCGCGCTACGCCCGCGAATTGGCTGACGCGGGGTTGCAGCGAGTGAATATCAGCATGGATACGCTGAAGCCGGAGCGGTTCAGGTTTATCACGCGGCGCGGCGAGTTGGAAGATGTGCTGGCGGGGATCGCGGCGGCGCACAAGGCGGGATTGGAGCCGCTGAAGATAAACATGGTGGTGATTAGAGGGTTAAACGATGATGAGGTGGTCGATTTTGCGCGCCTGACGTTAGACAAAAAATGGCACGTGCGGTTTATCGAGATAATGCCGCTAGGTGAAAATGAGCATTGGGCGGGCAGCGGCTATATCTCTACGCCGGAGCTTAAAGTGCGCATCGAGCAAGAGATCGCGCCGCTGATACCGGCTAAGATGCGCGTCGGCAGCGGGCCGGCGCGATACTATCAACTGCCCGGCGCGGTGGGCACCATCGGTTTCATCTCACCGGTCAGTGAGCATTTTTGCAAAACGTGCAATCGCTTGCGCCTCACCGCGGATGGTAAACTGCGCCCTTGTTTGCTCTCGGATTATGAGATAGACCTGCGCACCCCATTGCGCGCGGGCACGAATGAGAAAGAGATTATGGAACTGATTGTAAAGGCGATAAATGAGAAACCGGAGCGACATCATCTGGCGGATTGTGAATTTCCGCACGCGCGGAGTATGTCTGAAATTGGTGGGTGAGGCTGATAGCTGTCAGTTGACAGCTATCAGTAATAGGACTTACGCAAAATTGCACTATAACTCACCGCAGAGGGCGCAGCGGACGCGGAGAGTATCGGATAAGACTTTCTATCTGTCATACACGATCATAAGTATTCATTAAATGTCACATTCGCGGCGCGGTAAAAAGCAATTCCTAAAACTCTGCGCTCTCCGCGTGCTCGGCGGTAAAATTATTCTGAATTTGTGTAAGTCCTAAGCAAATTGTTTGGAGGTAATAATGCAATTGACGCATATTGACGAGCAAGGTAAGGCGAAAATGATTGATGTGGGAGTAAAGCCGACGACGGAGCGCGTCGCGGTGGCACAGGGGATGGTGCTTATGCTGCCGGAAACGTTGCAGCTAATCGCGCGCGGCAACATGGAAAAGGGCGATGTGCTGACCGTCGCGCAGCTCGCGGGGATCATGGGCGCGAAACGGACGCCGGAATTGATTCCACTCTGTCACCAATTAAATCTGACGAACGTCGCGGTGGAGTTGGAGGTGGACGAAGAGCGCGGCGGCGTGGAAATCACGGCGACGGCGCGATGTATCGGACAAACCGGCGTGGAGATGGAGGCGTTGACGGCGGTAAGCGTCGCCGCGCTGACGGTTTACGATATGATTAAGGCGGTGGAGCGCGGCGCGCGCATCACTGATATTCATCTGGTACACAAAAGTGGGGGTAAAAGCGGGACGTGGAATCTGGCATGACCGCCGCGAAGTAGAGCTTTTTCAAAATCGTACAGTTTGCACAATGTGTCACCCTGAGCACAGCGAAGGGTCTCGTTTTGCCGATAATTTGATTCATCATTAGTCAGTAGGTAACAGTTATAGCGTAAACGAGATGCTTCGCTACGCTCAGCATGACACTTCGAGAAAGCCTTAGCCGCGAATAGGGCTTTCTCAAAGTACAACCGCGTGATCAAAACCTCCCGCAGGTTTGATTTTCCTGACCAAGTGTATGGTTCTTCAGATATAACCGTGCTGGAGTAAGGCTCTGGTGTCCCAACCTGCGGGAGGTTTGATGACTTTGAGAAAGCCTTAGCCGCGAAGGAGTGGGAACTATATGGAGATAAAAGTTAAACTTTTTGCCGCGTTGTCGGAGCTTGTGGGGGAACGCGAGTTGATTTGGGAATTAACGAATGGTGCGACGATAGAGGACTTGATGCAGGAGCTGGCGAACGCGTATTCTGAATTCGCGCCGCGTCAGGCTAATCTGCACACGGCGTTAAACCGTAAGTACGTACCGCGCAGCACGAAATTGGCGGATGGTGATGAGGTTGCGATTTTCCCGCCGGTTAGTGGAGGGTAAGAGAAGTGTGAAACGTCCGATTTGCCATTTTAATGGTTACAAAATACAATATGATGTAAAGTAATTATGGAGAGAAGACTATGAGTAAAGTGCATCGTTTCGTCGGTTTGGGAGACGCGTGGGATTGGGAAAATACACCGGATTTGACCTACATGGCAGATTCAAAAGGGGTGACGGGCAAGATGCTCGTGGGCGCGGCGGATGGCGCCCCGAACTTTCGAATTCGCTATTTTCGTATAGAGGCGGGCGGCTACTCCTCGCGGCATAGCCACAATTTTGATCACGGAGTCTATATCGTTCACGGACAGGCGCGCGTGAAATTGGGGCAAGAGGAAGTGGAAGTGGGACCGCGCGATGTGGTCTACATTTCGGCGAATGAGGAACACCAACTGCGCGCCGTTGGGAACGAGCCGCTGGGTTTTCTATGCGTGATTCCCGCGATAGACTAATCGGTACTTTGCGTGAAACGTGATGCGTAAAACGTAACGGTTTGCCTAAGAAGAGACCTGCCACTAATTGCACTAATTAACACGAAATAGTGAAAATTCGTGAAATTAGTGGCAAAAAATTAGCCTTCTGTTAAATCCACCACGCGAAGTACCTAGAGCCAACAAAATAAACTAAGGAGAGTAAAATATGGAAATAGGAAAGATCGTCAAATTTCTCAAACAGCAGCCGCTGTTTGAGGGATTTTCAACGGACACCTTGCAAGAGATCGTTAATCAAAGCACCATGACGCAGTTTGAAACTGGTGAAACAGTCATTCCTTTTGGACAACATGGTAAAGTCTTGGGCGTGATTTTAGGTGGCGCGGCAGAAGCTGTGGTTGAAGAGGCGGGACAGCGGCGTAGGTTGGGAACGCTGGGAGAGGGAGATTTCTTCGGGGAAATGTCTCTGCTGACTGGCGATCCCACTGGCGCCGAAGTTTTAGCAACACAACCAACAGAAACCTTATCGATTCCTCAAGCGACCTTCACGCGTTATCTTGTCGCCAATCCTAAAGCGATTCAACTTCTTGCTGGTACGTTGGCTGACCGCCTGCGCGCCCGCGATGCCGATCCCGATGCTCAAGAGCGGCTGGCGCAAGCGCGGCGCGACGAGGTTGATCCTTATGGACTTGCGCTGGTTACGCCCGGTAAGCCGCTGAAAGTGCTGGTGTTTAACGTTAGAAAAAATTCTTTGAACTACAATTTCTACAATACGCGAGATACTGCTAGTAACTTCCACGGAGTAATTACCAAAATTGGCACCGACGATGTGCGCCATCGCGTCACTACCGGAACCGGCACCACCATCGACCAGGTAGGCAACGTGGATCATCGCGGCGCGGTGGAGTTGGCACTCCAGCGGCTCTTTGATTCTGAAAACGGCGTAATCGAGGATATAAGTGAGATAAGCGTGGTGGGACACCGCGTGGTACATGGTGGCGAACGATACAACAGCGCGGTGGCGATAAATGACGAGGTGGTGGAGGAGATTCGCAAATGCTCCACGCTGGCGCCGCTGCATAATCCGCTGAACGTACTCGGCATCGAGGCGGCACGCGAGATGCTGCCCGACGCGATACACGTCGCGGTCTTTGATACCGCCTTTCACCAAACGCTGCCCTCCTACGCCTACCTGTACGGATTACCTTACGAGATATATCGCGAAGATAAAATCAGGCGCTACGGCTTTCATGGAACTTCGCATCACTACTCTGCCTTGAAAGCCGCGACCTACCTCAAGCGGCAATTCAGTGAATTGAAAATGATTACGCTGCACTTGAGCGACGGATTGGCTGGCTCATCCACCTGTGCGATCGAGCACGGACGGTCGGTGGATACCAGCATGGGGTTCACGCCTATGGAAGGCTTGATTATGGGCACGCGCGTGGGTAATCTCGACCCCGCGATAGTGGGGTATCTGATCACGCAAAAGGGGATGACCCCCGGCGAAGTTGAGGAGATGCTGAACACCGAAAGCGGTCTGCTGGGGTTATCGGGAATCTCCAGCGAGATGCAAGATATTCAAGAGGCGGCGGATAGCGGGGACCGCAAGGCGCGCCGCGCCGTTCTCGCTTATATTTACCAACTGCGCAAGTCGCTTGGCGCGTACTACGTGGCTCTGGGGGGGTTAGATGCGCTGGTGATTACCGGTAGTGTAGGCGAGGCGAATCCCGCTGTGCGCGCTCAGGCGCTGCAAGGATTGGCTTACATGGGTATCGTTGTCGATGAGGAAAAGAACCGCGGCGCTACGGCGGGAATAGAAGGAGTAGTAGAGATTTCACAAGATTCTTCGCCGGTGAAGGTGTTAGTGGTGGCAACGGATGATGCGCGTATGATTGCCCGCGACGCGATACAGGTCGCTGGCTTCCACGATATTTCCGAGCATATCAGAAAACGCCACGTTCCGATTCCGGTGAGCATCTCCGCGCATCACATTCACCTATCGCGGCGAGAGATGGACGCGCTGTTCGGCAAGGGTTCCGAACTTACGCCGCGTACCGATTTATCTCAGCCCGGGCAGTACGCGTCTACGCAGACAGTCAACTTGGTTGGACCGAAGGGGCGCGTGGAGCGCGTGCGCGTGCTGGGACCGCTGCGTAAAAAAGCACAGGTGGAAATCGCGCGAACGGAGGAATTTAAGCTGGGAATCGATGCCCCTATCCGTATGTCGGGCGACACCGCGGGCAGTCCCGGACTCATTTTGGAGGGGGCCGAGGGCTCCATCGAGATTGAGGAAGGGGTTATTTGTGCCCAACGGCACATTCACATGACGCCCGAGGACGCGCTGGCGTTCGGCGTCAAGGATGGCGATGTGGTTTCGATTCGCGTGGAGGGCAAACGCTCTCTGACATTCGGCGACGTGGTGGTACGCGTTCATCCCAGTTATCGCCTAGACATGCACGTGGATACTGACGAGGCGAACGCGGCGGAGTTAGGGCCGGGCGCGGTAGGGTATCTGGAGGGGATTCAGAGTCGGCGGGCTTAGGATGTGGGGAAAAAATAACTTATCTAGAGTAGGATACAGACGCCCTTAACACCGCGTAGGGGTTCGAGCGAAAATTCCATGCCCTTTAGGGCTAAACGAAAAAGTGCCCTGCACTTGTGAAGTGCAGGGCACTTTTTTTCGCGCCACGCCACACACCCCGTATCACGAAAGGATACCACTTAGAAAAACTTTTTGCCACAGTTTCGACAACGAAGCGCGTCTACAGGATTCTCATACCCACAATTGGGACAAGCGGCGGTTTCCTTCTTCCGTTTCTTAGCCTTCGGCTTAACCGCGCCGCGCTTTGTATTGTTTGGTTGGTATCCGCCCGGTTTTACCACTCCGCCCGCGGGCGCGGCAGTCATCACAATACCGAAAATTTGGCTCAGGGCATCCGCCAACTGTGGTGGCAAATCATCTAATACATCCGCGCTGCGCTCGCCATTCAAAATACGTTCAATCGACCGTCCCATAGCCTTGTATTCCGGCGGCGCGCCGGGTGATTGAAACTGATTAGTCATTTGACGCACTACAGTGGCTGCGCGCTGGTCGCCTTGCGTTGCCGCCATCAACAGGCTCAACAACTGGTCAAGCGTCACCGTTTGGGGCGTATCTTCTGGAGTTGTGACTTCATTCTCATTTGTAATATTCGCCATACAATTTACCTCTCCTTCTTAACTGAGTTACCAAACTCATTATTAGACTTATTAACGACATGAATTATCGCGCAATCGAAGATGTTAGCCCCCCATATACCGCAGCGCGGTGAGTATCTTCTCTTCTATGCTCAACTTCTGTTCTTCGGGGGTCAGGTAACGCAGCGCGGTCTGCGCCTCGCCCACACTGTAACCTAGCGCGGTCAGCGCGGCGATGGCATCCTGGTCTACCTGCGATGGCACCACGGCTCCCGCCTCACTCACGACCTTCACCTTGCCCTTCAAATCCAACACGATTCGCTCCGCGGTCTTTTTGCCTATGCCGGGAACGGTGGATAAGACATCCAAATTCTTGTTGGCGATGGCGTTACTCAACATCTCTGGCGTGAGTTTAGAGAGCATGAGCAGCGCGCTGCGCGGTCCGATGCCCGATACGGTGAGCAATAGCTCGAAAAGCTCTAACTCCTCCGCGGTCTCGCAACCGTACAGCGCGAGTTCGTTCTCGCGTACGTGGAGATGAGTATGCAATTTGACGCGGTCGCCCACATCTCCCACCCCGCTCAACGTAGAGAGCGGCACGCGTACTCTGAATCCCACCCCACCGACGCCAACTACAATATGGTCGCTACCCTTATGCTCAATTTTGCCCTCAAGTGTTGCTATCATTTTTCCATTTACTACCGAATTGCGCGAACATGAATTATACTCCATTCAATAGCATTTCACAAGCGGTCTACAATAGAGTTTATATCGATTTGTTGCCGCGTAGCTAATGGAACGCAGATTTTCCTGATTTTTCTGATTTACGCTGATTTTTATGTTTTTGATTACCCAAAAGCGCGGCATATGCCCTAAAATCTGCGAAAATCAGGCCAATCTGCGTTATCTGCGTTCGATTAATGGCGCGGTCAAATAAATCGATATAATGTCTAATAGAGAACAGTAAATACTGCGATTGCCTGATGCTATTGACAAAGCCTTTTTAATCTTGTATAATCTTTACAATGCTTGAGCGCGGGCGCGTTAAGGAGGAGCAAAATGGAAATCGAAACCAAATTTATAGTTCCAAGTGGAGAAACCTTTGAGGATTTATTGCAAAAAAATGAGGTGGGCGCGTTTTTCATCGTCGGCGGGGTATCCCAAAGCATAAAAGATATCTATGTCGACACCGCGGAGTGGGATCTCTATCAACGCGGATTCGCTTGCCGCATAAGATGGAAAAATGATGTTCCCTTAGTCACAGTTAAGAGTTTAGGAGACGCGCAAGGTGCGTTGCATCAGCGCTTAGAATACGAAATACCTTTGCATGTGTCAGAAGAAGAGTTGCTATCACCGAATTTATGGGATGACGGAGTAGCGCGGGATATAGTTACCCTGACGATACAAGATAAACCGCTTCTGAGTTGGTTCACGGTGGAGCAGCGACGACATCCAAGCCTCGCGCGCGATAAAGCGCGGGAAAGAGAAATCGCGGAGTTAAGCCTGGACGAGGTACGAATATACGCGGGGGGAGAGGAAGAGCGCTTCTGGGATTTGGAAGCGGAATTGTTACCGACCGGCGCGGCGAAGGATTTACGCGCCTTGAGCGCGGTGTTACAGCGCGAAGGAGATTTGATTCCCGATACGCGTACCAAATTTATGCGCGGGTTAGAACTACTGGGAGATGCTCGACCGCAGTTCTCCCCGGCACCGCACTTTTTATTGCCCGCAGAGCGCGCTATTCTCGCGCAAATAGCGAAGTTATCCATACCAGAGGCTCAACAGCGTAAAGCCAATATTTTACTGGCGCGAGATGTGGGAAAAGAGGCGGCGGAGATAGCCGATATGGTCGGCATATCGCGGGGGCAGGTACAACATTGGTTGCGCGAATTCCAACAGCAGCGGCTACGAATATTTTCTGATGACATCAGACTGCGCGGAATAGAGAGGGCAAGTTTACATTTAGAAAAAACTGAACCGAAAACGATCTCTGAGGTGACAGAGGAACCGCAAGTAGAAGTTGTTGCTCCAGTTGAGGAAATTGAGAAGCCAACGTCAAAGAACAAATCACCCGGCATCTTACCGAATGATCCGATGAGCGAGGCGGGGCGCAAGGTGTGGTTATTCCATTTCGAACGAATGTTGAAACATGAGCCGGGAACGCGCGCGGGCGAGGATATAGAAGAACTACACGACATGCGCGTGGCGACGCGGCGAATGCGCTCCGCGTTTCGTATCTTCGATAAGTATTTTGAGTCCGACGTAATCGCGCCGTTTTTACAAGGTCTGCGGCATACCGGTCACGCGCTAGGCGCGGTGCGCGACTTGGATGTATTCATGCAAAAGGCGCGAAAATATCTGAAAATCTTACCCAAAGACGAAAACGATGCCCTAGCCCCCTTGTTGGATAGTTGGCAGAAACAGCGAAATGCAGAACGCGAGAAGATGCTGGAATATCTGGACAGCGCGTCGTATCAACAATTCGTCCAAGATTTCGGCGATTTTCTGCACACTCCAGGACAGGGCGCGAAGCCGCTGAAGAAGCGAAAGCCCAAGCCTTATCTGGTATGTCACGTCGTCCCGCGCCTGATTTACAAACGCTACGAGGCGGTGCGCGCGTATGAACTGGTGTTAGAGGACGCGCCGTTGGACACGTTACACGCGCTGCGGATTGACTGCAAGAGATTACGCTACACATTAGAATTCTTTCGCGAGGTATTGGGAGAAGAGGTCGAGGATGCCATCGGCGAAATCGTGGCTATGCAAGATCATCTGGGCGACCTACACGACGCGGATGTGGCGGATAATCTGCTGCGCGATTTTCTGGCGGGGAACGGGGCGCGCAAGAACAAGGACGCGAGACGCGTGATAGCGCCGGGCGTGGTGGAGTATTTAGCCGTCAAACAAAAAGAGCTACAAGACTTGATAGCCACGTTTCCGCAGGCATGGGAGCGTATGAACCGCGCCGAAGTGCGCCGCTGGCTAGCGCTGGCGGTGGCGGAGTTGTGAATCGTGAAACGTAAAACGTGAGGCGTGAAACGTAACAATGCAGGTGCCCGTCACTTTCTGAAGTGACGGGCATTTTACTGCCGAGTGCGCGAAGAACACGGAGTTTTTTCAACTGTCTTTTAGCACCACAACGAGACTTCGCGATAGGGTGTCATTCTGAGCGACCATCGGGAGCGAAGAATCTCGTTTCGCGGTGGATTATTACTTCATGTGGCAATGAGAAAGATTTCTACTTGCCTTTCACCGCGCCATCTGCGGTTAATCACTAATTCCCCGACATAATCATCTCCATATCCTCTTCCACGGTGCTCGTCGGTTTGATGTCGAAATTCTTCACCAACACATCAATCACGTTCGGGGACAAGAACGCGGGCAGCGTGGGACCTAAATGAATATGCTTCACGCCGAGCGATAACAGCGCGAGGAGCACCAGCACCGCCTTTTGCTCGTACCATCCAATGTCATATGAAACCGGCAGCTCGTTGATGTCCTCCAGCCCGAACGCCTCCGCGAGCTTCTGGGCGATGACCACCAACGAATACGAATCGTTGCATTGCCCCGCGTCAAGCACGCGCGGTATTCCGCCGATGTCGCCCAAATCGAGCTTGTTATACCGATACTTGGCGCATCCCGCGGTCAAAATCACCGTATCCTGCGGCAGCGATTTCGCGAAATCGGTGAAATACTCGCGCGATTTCAGCCGCCCATCGCACCCCGCCATGACGACGAACCGCTTTATCGCGCCGCCCTTCACCGCGTCTATGACCTTATCCGCCACACCCAACACCGCGTTGTGAGCGAAACCAATCGGAATCGTCCCACTTTCCAACTCCTCCGGCGAGTCACATTGCAACGCCTTCTCGATCACCGGACTAAAATCTTTCTGCTTACCCGGTTCGCGGTCGGGAATGTGTGTCACCTCCGGCCAGCCAACTAATCCGGTGGTGAAAATCCTATCCTTATAGCTATCGCGCGGTTTTTGGATACAGTTGGTAGTCATCAATATCGCGCCGTTGAATTTCTCGAACTCCGCTTGCTGTTTCCACCACGAGCCGCCGTAGTTCCCCACAAAATGGTCGTATTTCTTGAACGCAGGATACGCGTTCGTCGGCAACATCTCCCCATGTGTGTAGACATCGACATCCTTGCCGACAGTCTGTTGCAGCAGTTCATCTAAGTCGCGCAGGTCATGCCCGCTAATCAGAATGCCCGGCTTATCACCCGCGCCGATATTCACCTGTGTCGGTTCGGGATGTCCATAGGTTTCGGTGTTCGCCTTATCGAGCAGCGCCATCGTCTTGACGCCCATCTGCCCGCACTTGAGCACTAATCCCACTAAATCATCCACCGCGAGGCTATCATCGGTCGTCGCGGCTAATCCTTCCTGCAAAAACGCGTAGATTTCGGGGTCTTCGTATCCCAGAACATGCGCGTGGTCGGCATACGCCGCCATTCCTTTAAGCCCATAGGTCAGCAGTTCTCGCAGTGAGCGAATATCCTCGTCCAAGTTCGCCTTCTCCATCACGCCGACACTCTCTCCCTTTTCGAGCAACGCGTCTTTGCCGTTGGGCGAATACCAGGTTGCCATCTCCGGCAAGTCACTGGCGAATTTCGCGCCATGTTTCTCTTTGTACGCCACGAGAAATTTATCCCGCATACGGTCGCGCACCGTTAGCGCGCGCTCGATGCGTTCGACGAACCACTCCACGTCGAAGTTGACGTTGGTGATGGTTGAAAATAGTGACTGCATGACGAAGACATTCGCTTCCTCATCGGCAACGCCCAATTCCCGCGCCTTCACGCCATAAACCGAAATCCCCTTGAGTAGGTAAATCAGCAAATCTTGCAGATTCGCCACCTCGTCGGGCTTGCCGCAGACACCGCGCCGCGTGCAGCCCTTGTTACCTACCGTCTCCTGACACTGAAAACAAAACATACTCATGGTTTTACCTCCTCTAATTCTAAACCTCTTCATAGCCTGCTTCTCTAGCGCGCAAGCTATTTTGTTTAGTGCAAACTATACTAAGTACGTATCATTACCAATATTATAACCGAAACTCGCGGTTTTGTCAAATCGAGTTTTCAAAACTGACTTAGGGTTTACACAAATTCATAATAATTTTACCGCAAAGGACGCGGAGAGCGCAGAGTTTTAGACAACAACTCGTGCTTTTTACGAGCAATAAACCTGAGTGTCTAAGTATTATATGCGCCCTATGGAGATAGTAATGATGCGCCCTAAAAGGCTCCAAGCCCCCGTCCCCGGGGGCGTTTGGGAATAGGGCGACGCTTTTGTGCCAGCCGCCCCCGCGCCGGGGGCTTAGAGCGCAATTAAAGTTGTTCCATATAGTCTGCACATAACAATTAGACACCCAAGAAGCAATGAGCTTTAATAACCGCTCATAACCGCGTATGACGGATACAAAAAAATCCCTACTCGATATTCCCCGCGTCCTCTGCGCTCTCTGCGGTTAATTACTACGCGATCTGTCCTATTAGATTGCTATCGTTTGACAACCATCGCGGAATATTGTATAATAGAGCCTAGTGTTATGAACATCATAACAATTTTACTCCGTTGAAACAGAAAAAATACTTCTAATATCCCATCATTCTCTTTTACCTCATAGCAGTTACACCACAAATCGTGCAATTATCACTTTTAGCGAATGACGAGGAAAAAGGCAATGGAACCTATTCAGGCTTCATCAATCCCCGAGGCTATCGTACAACGCGTTATCCTCTTGATTAGCGATGGCACTTGGAAAGCTGGCGACCAACTCCCCTCACAGCGGCATCTCTCCCGAGAATTCGGCGTCAGCATGACCTCTCTCCGCGAGGCGTTGCAGACTCTGCAAGGTATGGGCGTAATCGAGTTGCGTCACGGCGAAGGTACATTCGTCTGCCGCAACCCCTCTCAAATCGTCGAACGCTGCCTCAATCTCGCGCTGACCTTAGACCGCGATAGAACACAAGATTTCCTCGACGCACGCCGCGCCGTCGAGGGCGGCATGGCATATCTCGCCGCGACGCGCGCGACCCCCGAACAGCTTTCCCAATTGACGGAGCTAGTGGACGGCATGAAATTGGCGATTGAGGACGAAGACGCGGCGCGATACAAAAGCCTGGATATATCTTTCCATCAGCTAATCGCGGCGATGAGCCACAGCGAAATCTTGCAATACGTGGGGAATATCATTTTTGATACGCTCCTAGAAGATTTTATCCGCCTCGTTCCTCACACTATGGAAGGGTGGCAGCGCCACGCGGCGGTTTGTGCCGCTATTCAGAACAGCGCGCCCGATCATAGCGAACAGGCGATGCACGAATTAGTAGACGCGACCGCGGCTTATATTCATATTATCAATCATGAAGAGGAATGTGATGCGTAAAACGTGAAGCGTGAGGAAAGTAAGCAAGTTACGCGGTGTGCTTCATGCCTCACGTCTCACACCTCAAATCTATTTTTAAGGAGAGTTATTCGAATGTCAACAAGGGGGCAAAGTACAATTCAAAACGGTAAATCGGATGAACGTCAATTGCATCCGGACAGAAGCACGCCATTCGCGTTAGCTTCGTTTCGGAACTGGATACGAGTCTTACGAAAATTCGGCGGGGTGGACGCGCAGTTTATCAAACGGGCGGCGTTTATCACGTTGGTCAGCGCGGCTACCAGCCCGCTGCGGTGGTACGAGCGGCTCAGATACCGCGAGGTGATAAAGAATACGCCGATTACGCAGCCGCCGCTCTTTATCTTAGGACACTGGCGCAGCGGCACGACGCGGCTGCACTATTTGATTACGCAAGACGACCAATGGGGGTATATCGATAGTTATCAGGCGATGGTGCCAGAGTTCTCGCTCGTCGGGCGAAACGTCATCAGACCCGCGATAGCCAAGACGATTCCGCCCACGCGCATCGCGGACGCCATGAGGATGAGCGCGAAGAGTCCGCAAGAGGAGGAAAACGCTATCGCGGATATGTCGCCCTATTCGTTCTATCACTACTGGCTCTTTCCGCAACACGCGCCAGAACATCTGCGGCGCGCCTTACTCGACGGCGTCGCCGCGCCGGAGGTGACGAAATGGCAAGAGACGTATCGGACGTTTTTGCGGCGCGTTACGTTCATCATGGAGGGTAAGCCGCTGGTGATTAAGAACCCCGCGCATACCGGCAGGGTGAAAATCTTGCTCGATATGTTTCCGAACGCGAAGTTCGTCTATATCTCTCGCAATCCTTATACGGTGTTTCTCTCGACGCGCAACCTGCATCAAACCCTGCTGCGCTATTTTCGGCTTCAGGAGCTTAGTCAAGAGAAATTGGAAGCGAATATCTTGCTGTTTTACAAGGGATTTGTACAGAGGTACTTGGCGGAAAGAGATCTTATCCCGCGCGGTAATCTGACAGAAGTTCGCTTCGAGGATTTAGAGACCGCGCCCTTCGCGGAGGTGCAGCGAATATACGATGAGTTGAACCTGCCTGGCTTCGCCGCGGCTGAAAAATCTCTGCGCGCCTATATCGAATCGACGGCGCGATATCGCAAGAACGAATATACTCTGAGCGACGATGTGCGGCAGAAGGTGAACCAAAATTGGCGATTCGCGTTTGACGAATGGGGTTATGAACTGCGCGAGTAGGGTTTATATGGCTTGAATAAACAATAGGACGCGGATTTGCGCGGATAAACGCGGATTTTCTGATTTTGATTGAACAAGAGGTCGCGTATGGAAACGGAACTATATGAGAATTTCCCTGCTAGAATAGTATTTCTCGCCAATCTCGTCGCGGTTTCAATCTACGCGGTGGGAACATACATTTTGGGTCAATTGGGCATCGTTTTCGCCGCGTTCTACTTGCTTTACTGCCTAAGCGTTGAGGTGATGGTGCTGCGGGGGAGTTGTGTGAATTGTTATTACTATGACAAAACCTGTGGCTTGGGGAAGGGCAAGCTCTGCGCGCGAGTGTTCCAAAAAGGCGAGCCGCGTAAGTTCATCGAGCGAGAGGTCTCATGGCGCGAGATAGCTCCAGATATGATGGTGCTCATTTTCCCGCTGGTCGGCGGCATCGCGTTGTTAGCGAGAGATTTCGCTTGGTCGCTGGTGGCGTTATTGGTGATTTTGATCTTACTTTCGTTCGGCGGCAACGCCATCGTGAGAGGCACGTTCGCGTGTAAACACTGCAAACAGCGCGAATTGGGCTGTCCCGCGCAGCAGTTGTTCGAGGGGGAGAACGGGTAGTGAGACGCGGTGGGCAGTTTAGAATACTTAGTTCGGTATAGGAGGAGGTACGACATTATTATTAGTCACGTTTGGCACGGCTGGTTGCCGGCACGGTTCGCTGCCCGCGCCGCGCATTATGAGGTTGTTGAGAATAACATAACAAATTAGGAGGTATATTTATGCTTGAACTTGAATATTTAACTGATAAGAGTGGTCAACTAAAGGCAGTCGTTGTCCCCATTGAGCTATGGGAACAACTATTTCTGAAAGAGGATGCCTCGGCCGCGGAATTATCTGAAGCTATGGAAGATTATTGTTTGAGCAAAGCGATGGATGAAGCCAAAGCGAGTCCACTATTGAACCGCGAGGAAGCTTTAGCTTATCTGGAGGCGTAGGCAGAATGAAAGTTCAATATCGTCAGGCGTTTTTGAAGGACTTGAAGAAACTGAAGGGGCAACCTACTTACGATAAAATCTTTGAACTTGCATTTATAACTTTGCCACAGATAGCCCAATTGAGAGACGTCGCTAACGTTAAGGCAATGCGCGGCTATCCCCATCGTTATCGTATTCGTGTTGGTAACTATCGCGTCGGGATGGAAGTTCATGGGGATAATGTGGAAATGATGCGCGTCCTGCATCGACGCGAGTTTTATCGTTATTTTCCTTGATGATGGGAGGCGCATACTGCGCCTGAGAGGTAACGCGTAGCATGGAAAACGGTATCGAAAAAGTTTGTACGAAATTGAACGTGCGCGACCAGCAGAGCGATTTCGCCTTCTGGCAGACGCAATCCTATCAAGCGCGCCTCGCGGCATTAGAACAAATCCGCCGCGAGTATCACCAATGGAGGTACGGTGCTGAACCAAGACTTCAGAGAGTTTGTAGAATCGTTAAACGATAAATTCAGGAAAAACAATCTTATGATTAGTCGCGTCGGTATCCATGACGCGGATTTTGTTAGCATCAATAAGGAGTAGGTGGAAAGTGCTTGATTATGAAATATTGGGTAAGAATATAATTAGTGGTATCGAAGAAGAAAGTGAGTTCTGTGCTCTCCGCGTGCTCAGCGGTGAAAATGCACCGAAGTTATGTAAGTCTTA
>CAZSIG010000024.1:0-16622 GCA_964606195.1 uncultured Anaerolineales bacterium | reverse complement strand
CGCGGCGAAGCGCGCGGCAACAACATCCTCTACTAATTCTAATATATCGTCTTTAGTCAAAACTTGCGTTGCTTCCATAAAAATCTACCCTTCCACCACAGCATCTCCGCGCCTATGGTCCGTAAAAATCCTCCCCCACCGTCAATACAATGTCCACGTTAGCTGGTGCCGTCTGGCGCGAGATGTTATCATCTTTAACTCCCAGCCAGCCCGCCAAGCTATCCACACTATCTTCGCGATTGCCATAGTATACGATAACAGATTCCGCGTAATCAGAACGAGCAGCATTGCCATAATTTATCACATTTGCGCCGCAAAGACGCAAGGATGAAGCGACCTGCTGCGCTAAGCCGGAGTATGTAGTGCCGTTTTGCACAAAAATCGTCGCGCCATCGTCGGGGAAATCACACCGCGCCTGTTCGGGAAATAACTGGTCAACAGTCTGCAATATCGCTTCCCAATCGGGCAGCAATACATTTTCGCCGCGCGCGGTGACGAATGGCCCCGCCATAGTGTGATCAACTACTTTGTGCGTTATGCTTATAGGCTCTATTTCAGCCCCGATCTGCGCCAGTTGTACCATCTTATCGAGGGGTAAGTCAGTCTCGAAATTATTAGATAAGACACTAACTAGACGCGGTATTTTAGATATCGCGTCGACACTTAAGGCGCGCTCGCGCATAGCCATCAAAACTTGCTGCTGTCGTCCAGCGCGCACGAAATCGTCACTCTCGTGCCGCGTACGCACATATTGCAACGCGGTCTCCCCATCCATACGCTGAAGCCCTGCGGGGATATAGATCGTTTTTGTGCCATAATTCCCATTCGGGTATTGGGTGTCGTGAATAGGGTGCGCGACCTCGATATCGATACCGTCCAGCGCGTCTACTACTTGACGAAAACCCTCAAAATTCACCACCGCGTAGTAGTCAATAGGCATACCGAAGTTCAGTTGTATTGTGCGCTTGGCTAAAACGGCGCCATATCCGGTTTGATTTAACTCACCGTAGAAATACGCGGTGTTAATTCGATTCTCACCGTAGCCGGGGATCGGCACCCACAGGTCACGCGGGATAGAGAGCATTGCCACTTGCTTTTGGACAGTGTTGATTGAGGTTAAAATAATAGTATCGGTACGACAAACACCATTTTCCTGCTCGCGGCAATCTAAGCCAAGCAAGAGCAAATTCATCTGCTCGGGACCTTGCCATACCTTTAGTCCGGTGGCATTGATGATAGTGTTAGAATCATCCGATCTATCAAGCCGCTGATACGCCAACAACGCGGTGCCTATGATCAGTAACAATATCGCTATGATTACGCAGCCCGAACGCGGAGCTGGCTTGGTCGGTTTTCTACGCTGGGGTGTCACTTGACCTCGCCACAAAAGTCGTTACCTATTATTAGCAAAATGTCTAGCTGGTCTGAAGCGGGCTGCCACAAGATATGTTCCGGCGCGATGCTCAGCCATTCCGTAAGTTCCATCACACTGCGCGTTTTAGTACCGCCAAAGTCAACGACCAAAGTATAGGGATATTCCGCCCGCGCCGCGGGGCTGTATCCGATTATCTGCACGTTCTGCCGAGTCAGATAATTCGCAACTTGATCTATTAGGAGAGGATTTGAGGTTCCATTCTGAACTAGAATACGCGCCTCTTCAGCCAGTATTCCCCCGACGCGATCTTTAGCAGGGTAAACATCTTCCACTAGCGCATTTATCTTGTCCCAATTTGGCCACAGTATACTGGCGCCAGAAGCGGTGACAGTCAACTTAACTACAGAGGTGTCAATCACGCGGTGGGTTATGTTCGCGGAATCGATCTGATTGCCCAATTGAATCAGGCTGATCATTGTATCAACCGGCATATCGGTCTCAAAATTCCCGCGTACCGTGGCGGTCAATTGCGGAAGTTTGGAAATCACATCTATCTGCAAGGCGCGGTCACGTACTGCTACTAAAAGTTGTTGCTGACGCTGCGCCCGCGCAAAATCGCTACTGCCATGCCGACTACGCGCGTACTTTAACGCGGTATCACCATCCATGACCTGTAAGCCCGCGGGGATATAGAGCGGATCATAACCATAATTATCATCGGGAAAGGCATCATCTCTAATCGATTGAGATACTTCTATCTCCACACCGCCGAACGCGTCGATACCATCGCGAAAACCTTGAAAATTGACCAGCGCGTAGTAATCCACCGGTACACCAAAATTGTATTGCACCGTGCGTTTAACCATATCTATACCACTGCCCGATAATTTTGCCTCACCGTGTACATAGGCAGTATTGATGCGATCGTCCCCATACCCGGGAATTTGCACCCACAAGTCACGCGGGATGGATAGCATTCCTACCTTTTTATTCAATTTATCTACTACCACGAGGATCATCGTATCGGTGCGAAAGGGCCCGGTCTCGTGAGGGCGGCGATCTATACCCAGCAGCAACACAGTGGTATATCGCTGGGCTATGTTAGACGATTCTTCTGGGATATTTGGGGCAGCGGCTGACGCGTACTCTATAGGTATCGGTGTCGGCGTTTGAACTGTAGCCGGATCAACCCACACAACTTTCGCGCCAGTGTCGCTTACAGAGATGACATCGCCGGGGCTAGGTACAGCGATAGGAACCTCCTCTGCTACGGACAACCGCGGTTTGTTCACCGAAAATAGATATATGCCTAATGTACCGACCGCGACGACCATGCTAAGGAGCAGAAGGTCTATTAACACCCACCACCAAAAGGGGGAATAGTTTTTCGAAGATGTTGAATTATATTTCGTTGGCATCACTGATATTCCAACTTATTTCAGTATTCGGAGTAAAGATTAAAGTTAATTATAACACAAGCCGCGAAAAGGAGCAAAGTCAGAACTGTGCATAACATAGCAATCGCGGTTATAATCTATCAGAACCTACGTATCGCGGTGTGAGTTGGTTAATGTCCTCAAACAAGTGGTGAAAATGAACTTTCTTAACCCACAGTCTCTGCATTTGCGAATTTTGCTTATATGTGATATACTCTCTCGATCGCAGATCAATGGCATAAAGTGGGTGAGAATGAGAATAAATAGAGTAACAGTTGTTGTTTTAATACTGATAAGCTTAGTATTATTGTTGTCTGTGGCATTTTGCCGGCGAGAATCAACAGTGATACCAACTCCGGTTCCCATCACGCCAAAGTCATCGGTTACTCCTATATCGAGACCAACAGTTGCTCCTACGGCGTTGATTACACCTACAATCACAGTAGTTGCACCGATGTCACCAACAATTCGCCCTTATCCCATTCTTTCACCAACACTCGCCCCATACCCGTTAGTTTCTCGGACTCCGATTCCGACGCGGGATCCTTATCCAATGGGTACACCAACAAATAAACCGAATTCATAAATTCTCAAGGAAGGAGGAAAAAACAATTGGCTAATATCAAATCAGCGATTAAGAGAATTCGCTCTAACGAGCGTAAGCGTGGATATAACCGCATCGTCCGATCGCGTGCTCGCACTATGGTCAAAAAAACCCGTCAACTTATCGAATCGGGGCAGTTGGACGAAGCTCGTGCTATGATGGTTCAAGCTGTCAGCGCGCTGGATAAAGCCGCGAACAAAGGCGTTATTCACCGCAATAAAGCGGCGCGCCAGAAATCGCGCTTGATGAAGCAGCTTAACCGCGCACAGGGGTAAGCAGCAATGAATAAATTAGGATTTCATGTAAACGCATTGAACGAGAGAGTTTTCGATGCTATTTTAAAAGTCCGCCCGAAGTTTATAAAGACGTTAGATCACAATATGCAGTTCTGGAAACGCGTTAAACAAGTAGTGCCAGAAGTGATGATTGTAGGTCGACATTATGTGAAGCATCAGGAATTTTTAGATAATCCTGAGGTGCGCGGTAGGGAATACGCGACAGATATTTTACAACTAGAGATCAACAAAGAGCACATCTATGAGGGCTGGGAAACTTACAACGAAGTAATGCCCGGACCAGACGCGCCCTCTCCCTCAGAAGAAGCTAACTTTCGCGCTTACGATCGTTTTCAGGTCGCGTTCGCAGAAGTATTACGTCAGGGCGGTTTCGAGCCGGTAGCGATGAATTTCGGTACCGGCAATTTCTTAGGTGAGCAATGGATTAAATATTTCCCGGGTACTCTGGAAACCTATAAATATATCGGTGTCCATGAATACGACTGGCCGGCCATGTGGCGCATACACCGCAAAGGAATGCAAGAAGGCAATGGTGGAATGTGGCTAACGCTACGATATCGACGCCAAATGGGCCCGGTACGCGCGAAATACGGCAACAAGCACACTGTATTGATAACAGAGTGTGGGCTAACTCAGGCAGTACTTCAACGCGCCGATATAGGCTGGCGCACCGAACTAAATGAGGATGAATATTGGGCATCGCTACAGTGGTACAACGATGAAATATGTCGCGATGATTACGTTCTAGGGTGCGCGATATTCGTAGTTGGGCAGATGGCACCATGGGAGAGCTTCGAGACGCTCGGCCCTATCATCGATCGCATCGCGGCAATTCCTAAAGACACGGTACCCGGACAACCTACACCTCCCCCTACCACCGAACCATCACCCCCCACAGAAGAACCTACGCCTCCTAGTGTAACAACACCTGCAATAGATGTGGAATGGGACACGCGGCTAGATGAATTGAACGTAAGTTTGGTTCCCGCACAACCTAATCCAGGGGTAACTTATTGGAAATTGGTTAAAGCGCGATATCAGGACGACTCTGAAAGCGGGGGAAACCACAATGTTTATGTACATACAATCGACGCTCAAGGTAAGCCAAAATCAAACGTCGCGGTAGAAGTGCGCTGGCCTCGCTGGGATGCCCCTGATGATTCTGTGGTACGGACAACTAACCAACAAGGGAACATGGATGTGCCCCTTTACGCTTACTTTGATCCTAAGAAGGGACAAACCGGGCCATATCATTGTGCATGTCAAGGAGTCAGCGACCGCGTCAGCGGAATGGGACTGCCTCAGAAGCTGCACGTCAATTTTATTCTTACCTTCCAAGAAACAACCGCGCAAGTGACGACGACACCACCTCCGCCTACGCCCCCCTCGCAACCAGCGGGTACACCTCAAGAGCAATTTCTGAACGCGCGTCCTAAAATCAGGCAGATGCTAGGTAGTCCTATTTCGGGAGGCTTCGTCGCTCAGGATGGCAACAAAATAGAGTTTTACGAAAACGGGGCATTAGTCATCACGCCCACAGGACAAGTATCACTGGGACCTGTAGGCGGTTGGCTGCGCGATCATTACCAAGCTCAAGGCCATCCTAAATTCCAAGATGCCCCCCCGCGCAACACCCCAGATAATCGCTTTTTCCCAGATACAGGACATAACCTGTTCGGCATCTTCGCGCGCGGTTGGAAAGAGGAGTACGGTCCTCCAGTCACAGAGGAATTTCACATGGCAGTTCAAGGACGCGGGGTCACAATGCAATTGTTCCACTACGCGTTACTAAGACACAATGCAGACATAGATCAAGTGGAACAAGTGCGAGGCTGGCTATCTAAGATGTTTTTGAGCTTGTTAGAAGGGGGACCGGGAATAGAGTTAATGGGGCGATTGTTGTAGCTTAACATAAGAGTGCATAATATTAAAACAAAGGGCGGGGTCGGTTCCCGCCCTTATTCTTTGAACTCCGCGATGGCTTCATTGGAAAAAACAACTTTTCAGTGGATTTAGCAGATTAAGCTGATTAAGCCGTACTCATTTGCACTCATACACGATCATAAAAGCGAATTACAACAGGGAAATAGATGTTCGCGAAGTATTTCCAAAAACTCAGAGCCAGCTTACTTCGATGGCGACATAACTGGCAAGTGCAGTCCTTTGTACTGACCGTCTTGGTTGCTCTTTTTGCAACTTTGCTAATATTTTATCTGACGCCGCGCTTGCAACCCTCCGCCATTTTCATCATCGCGCTGTTATTGGCTTTCATAATTCCTATTCCTGCACTCTATATCATCAGACGTCAAGTCCAAGAACCTCTACAAGATTTAGCAGAGCGCGTCCAAAATATGACACAGGGGAATTTTTTGGCTATTACACCGCCCATTGAAGGAGCTAGTCAGATTGAAACAATTCGTAAGAATATATTTCATCTCGCCAGCTATATTCAGGCATATCAACAAGGTATGAGAGGTTATCTGGATGTACTTATCGCTAGACAAGAAAAAGAACGCGCCGAGCTTGCTGAAAAATGGCAGAGAGAACTTCTTGAATCGCTACCCCTGCTGCGCCAACGCCTTGATATGACCCAACAAGCAGTGGTCAATAAGTCTTCATCCAGTGTAGCTCATCTGGCAGCGGCGCGGGCTTTAGCGACCAATATAGCCCAAAATGTGTATAATATCACAACCGAGCTATATCCTGCTAAACTACCTAAACAAGGATTAACTGTCGCGCTAGAAACGCTGGTCGCGCGCTTTGAGCAACAAGGGAGTTTATCGACACAATTTGAAGTACGCGGTACTCCTTTTCGCCTGTCTCAAAGACAGGAAGTGGGAATATATCGCATCGCGCAAGAAGCTCTACACAACATCGAACGACACGCACATGCAACGGAAGTAAGCTTACATTTAAATTTTGAGGAATCAGAAGAGGCAACCGTTACTTTGACCATCGTTGATGACGGGGTAGGATTCAAACCACCGCAGACGAGCCAAGAACTGCTTGCTCATCCTTACGCGGGATTGATGAACATGCAGGAGCAAGCTCTGCTAATAGGAGGGCAATTAACTATCCATACTCGACTCAACAAAGGTACCCGAATCAATTTACAAGTTTCGAAAAGTGACTGAAGATACTTTCACGCGGATTTTTCCTATCTTATAACGCGATAGAATCACTGCTTAATCAGACAGATTACTTGCCGCGCCACCGCCTCCAAAGGGGGAATTTGCTCCGTATTAAAAAAGCCTACCTCAGGGTGAACTAAGCTCAGTACTGCTATAGCGCGATCTTGATACACCAGGGGCACAGCAATAGATGATCCTACAGGCAAAGGATCATCGGGGAAATGCAACCAGCGCGGATCACGTTCAGTATCCTCGACGACCGTCCCCTTTTTATGATGTGCTACCCACGCCGCCAGTCCACTAGAAGAAACCTCACTCACCAAATCCAATAGCCATGATGAAATATCGCGTTGCACGATGATATTCTGTTCTATTTCATCCAGGTTTTCATTAAAGAAGATAATGCTGCCGCGCTCCGCGCCTATGGTCTTAGTAACCCACATCATGGCCTCATCAAGCATTTCTCCTAGTGGTACCCCGGTGTTCCATAAAGCCTCCAAGCGGCAAAACAACTGTAGCCATGCCATCTCCGTCACTGTACAGGCATCTTTCAAGCTCAGGAAAAACTGAATGTGAGTTAATAAATCTTCCTCAACGATCGGGGTTGGTATGAAATCGTTAACCCCTTCCTGTAGACCGCGTCGTAATTCTTGATTATTATGAGCTGTATCCACCATTAGCACCGGAATGAATGTAGCATTATCTTTAACATTCTCTTCTTGACAACGAGCAGCCTGCACCAATCGCGGCATTAGGCTATCCATCAGAATTAGATCAGGGTTATTGTCCGCGAAGTAGGCTGACGCGGCATCTTCATCATGCACGGTATGACAACTATATCTATGCTGTTGCAAAAGACTAGGAACATCGGTGAGTACATCCTTTTGACTATCTACAATCAAAATGCAAGCTCGATTCATAAGCGATATCTCCTTATTTTCACGAAGCCTCCTTTCCAAAATATGGAGGCTAAAAACACTGTTGACATATACAGTATACCAGAAAAACATGCCGTTGACAAGGGGGAAAATCAATTTTTGGGGCAATTAGTTTGTAAAATTTTAGTAACGCGGTTTTGCCAACAGTTCAAATCCCCCTGTTGATATAAAAACACCCTAAAGGTTTAATAAACCTCCAGGGCATGTATTCTTCCTACTGCAAAGATCACTCGTCAAAATCGTCATCTACGCTTATGTATCCCACGCTATTTCGGTAATCCTCCCAATCAGCATCCCAAACATCTTGTTCACGAGAGCGCGACATATCATCTTCATCCACCTCGTCTTCTATATCTTCCACTTCATCAGGCGCGAAATCTAACATCAACCAATCTTCCAAATTATCCGATAGTTCTAATTCTCCCCAAGCTTCTTCTACCGCCTGACGCAAACGCTCATCATTTAATTCATAGTAACATTCTAAGGCACGACGCGCTTGCCTACCTCCAATTTGTCCCAGCGCCCAAATCGCTGCTTCTTGTACATCGCGATCAGGGTCTTGTTCTACTAGCGAGATCAAGCTCTTCACCGCGTCGCGAGCGACCAACTCTCCACAAGCTCGCGCCGCCTCGTAACGCATCGCTGGATTGGGGCTACGCGTCTCTTCAACAACAATGTTTTTCCACCGTTTATCCGCGCTGCGTCCCATAGCGAAGACCGCGCTCACACGCATCTTCTCCTCTTCATAGCCAAAATAAGCGGCGCGTATTAAATCAGTGACTCCCTCATTACCAGAGTAAGCAATGGCTTCTACCGCGCGTCGTCGTACCTCTAGATTCTCATCTGAGCAATCAATAATCGGACTCAACACTTCATGTACCAGATGGTTGTGCATCTCATGCCAATCATGCAATTCGGAGCGTAGCACAAATTTGCCCAACGCGGCGACAGCGGAAGCGCGCACGGAGACCGCAGTATCTTCTTTTGCCATTTCTTCAAACACAGGTATTAAATCCTCTCTCTCATCTTCCCACAGTCCCTCGATTGCCCAAGTTCGCACTCTTTCATCCCCATCATTTAGACAAGCGCGAAAAACCGCTTTGAAGTTGGCTTCAAAGTTACCTTCAGCCAATTCAACCATTTGCTGTATCATCACCGCGCGATAAGTATCCTGAAATCTGCTCCACACATCGCGAAAAATATCCACTTCATCCTGTCGTAAGTCTGACAAGCCAAACAGTTGCGCAAGAGTTAACTCTTTTTCCTGCTCCAAACACTCTAAAACTTCCTCAAACGTAATTCGCTTTTTAATCATTCTCCTCACACCCAATCCTTCTAAAGTCACTTCGGTATTTATTATAACCGCGTCGCTAAAGCTTGTCAAAAAATCAGCGAATGGGGCGTTGATGTTAAAGAATGACGGTACTTACACCGTTACGCGCCAAGCAGGGTTGCCCCCGGCGTGTTAGTCTTGGAAGAGGCGTTGTCCGCGCTAATCGGGGGTGGCAAACCCCCGCGGAGCATGTGGCGGCGAAATCCCAAAGAGCTAAAAATGTTAGTGTCTATCATACGCGTTTATTGGCATCTAAGCGCACCCATAAAGGGTGCGCCTACATTGTAGCCGCAGGCTTTACGCCTGCGCTGACCGCGCCGCGCATATTTCTCAGTTTTGCCAAATGAACGAACTTGATGTATACTCAAGTATCTGTAGGTTTAATATCATTAGTATTAAGTGATAAAAAACACAATTATTCAACTTACCCTCGCGTGAGTTGGCAGCGACGCGGTTTCATAGAGAGGGCTTCAAACTCGCGAGAGGACGAGTAATTACCTAAAAACTAACTAAGGAGGAACTTAATGAGTAATGAAGCAATTATCGCGATGTTACAAGCGGATATGCGCGACGAACACGCCGCGATAGTTCAATATCTGCGACACGCTTACGCTCTTGGCGAGGGCGAAGTTGCTTGCGAGATTGAATCTATCGCGCGCGAAGAGATGCGCCACTTCGATTGGCTGGCTGATGCTATCGTAGACCTGGGAGGCGATCCCACGATGGTGCGCGGGCAGGTGTTCATTGGAGATACGCGAGTGGACAACATGGCTTTGGATGTCGAAGCTGAAGACAGAGCCATCGCGCAGTACAAAGAACACATAGCCAAGATCGAAGATCCTAAGATCAAACGACTGCTGCGCCGCATTCTGGCTGATGAGGAAGCACATCGCGGCGATTTCGCGCATTTCAAGGAGAAGGTTGAGGCCGGCGAAGGTTTCGAGGCACCCGAAGAGGGTGAAGCCGAAGAACCGAATCAAAGAACTTTGGAGATTCTAAATCAGGGAGTCAGGCACGAGTACACCGTCACTCTGCAATATCTCTATCACACTTTTGTCATGCCTGAATGTGAAATTAGCCGCGAGTTGGAGATGCAAACGATCAATGAGATGCAACATCTGGGCTGGTTGGCTGAAGAGATCGAGGAGATGGGCGGAACCCCTGACATCGAACATACCGAACTCAATCTGGCAGGTGATACCGCGGCGATGTTACGCGCTGACATCGAGGCTGAACGCGAGGTGATAAAAGACTATAACTCGCAGATCGCGGAACTATCCGACGAGGAGCTTAAAGAGCTGCTTGCGCGCATTCGCGACCACGAGATATATCACGATGAACTGTTCAGCGATATGCTGGAAGAGGTAGAAGCCGCGAAAGAGGAGAAGACGGAGGCGCCAGCCAAGACTGAGCCAGAAGAAGAGCGAAAGCCTTCACCATCACTTGGTGAATGGACAGTCGGTAGTTTGATAAAATCGCAGTAGTTAAAGATATAGATAAAGTTATAGGAGGATAAGACAAAATGGGAGATTATTTAATGCGCGACGATGCTCCGCTAAGTGAAGAGGAGTGGAGCAAACTAGATGAAGCAGTAAATCGAGTTGCTAAGAAACAACTGGTTGGACGACAATTCATTCAGCTTGTGGGACCGCTGGGCGCGGGAGTTCAGACTGTCGCGGTAGATTCTTTTCATGGCACCGGCGCGGCATGTAAACACGAAATCACCTGCGAAAGTGGTTGCTGTGACGAGGATGAATGCGCGGGGGAGTGTGAGACTATACACTTGAGCCAGCGCGAATACCTCACCGTGCCTCTGTTTCACAAAGATTTCAAGCTGTTATGGCGAGATTTAGCAGCTCGCGACGCGGGGCATAAGTTAGATTTAACCCCCGCGATGATGGCGAGCGCAGCGGTGGCGCAGGCGGAGGATAAGCATATATTCGACGGGTTGCTCAATACCGAAGGGCACAGCGCGGTAAAGGTTGGAGACTGGTCGAAACCTGAGCAGGCTTACAAAGACATCATGGCAGCGGTAGAGAAGTTGGTGGCGGGAGGATGCTTTGGCTCCTACGCGGCAGTACTCAGCCCTAGCCTGTATACTAAGCTGTACCAGATTGTGCGCGGGCATGGCAAAACCCAGCTAAGTTTGGTGGAGAAAGTTACGGAGGGCGGGGTATTCCAATCTCCGATGCTGACGGGTAATACGGGGGTGGTCGTAGCGCACGAGGTGCAATACATGGATATCGCGGTTGCCCAAGATCTCGTCACCGCGTATATGGGTGATGAGCAAATGGACCACCTATTTCGCGTGTTCGAGAGCCTCGTGCTACGCGTCAGAAAACCGGAAGCGATTTGTGTATTGAGTTAAGCGGACTGACCTGTAGGGCGGCTTTCCATAGCCGCCGTCTGGGGTAATTATGAATACGGCAGGTAAGAAACCTGCCCTACCCCGCGAAACTCTCAGAGAGTCTAAAAGCAAAGGCGGCTATCATAATTGATAGCCGCCTTTTTTGTATCATTCGCAGCTTTGCAAAAAGCCGCGCCGCGATACTTAGATAACTTCCCCTATCAACAATCCCATTATCGCGATCACTATTCCAAGGTGCAGAAAGAGGTTAGTATCCCCCAAAAAGGAATCACTTATCACCGGAATACACATCAGAATAAAATTCAGTACCACCAATCCGACTCCTATTAAAATTGGTAAGCCCCTTGGAAAGCCGCGCATATTATCTATTCCTCCACTGCAAAATGACTGTATACTGTCTCGTAAGAAGCCTTACTTACCATTTCCGTTCGATCATCTACTATCAAAAAATCTCTAAACATCTCGACCAAACGCGTAGGGACTAATCCCGTAATCATCGTACCCTGCGCGATATGTTCCTCCGTTTCCACCGTCCCCTGACGATGAAACAGGGAAACTAAATCCCCTTTTGCGAATGGAATACAAACTTTTACCCGGACCGCTTGCTCGTTCAGCGCGGTTTCTATGTGTTCTAAGAGTTCGTTCATGCCGATTCCGCGCTTTGCCGATATCGCTATGCAATGTTTATAATCTCCGTATATTTTACATGAGTAGTCATCCCGAGCCTTAGGCGGTTGCGGCTGTAGCAAATCGATCTTATTAAATGCTACAACCATCGGAATATCATTCGCGCCTAAACTTCTTAGAGTATCCTCTACCGTCTCCATCTGTTCTTGTGCTTGAGGATGAGTTATATCCACGACATGCAACAACAAGTCAGCCTCGTTTATCTCTTCCAATGTAGCCCTGAACGCCGCGACCAACTGAGTCGGTAGTCGTTGAATAAAGCCAACAGTATCAGTGAACAGCACATCGCGTCCGCTGGACAATTCTACGCGGCGCGTAGTGGGATCTAAAGTGGCGAACAGCTTATTCTCTGCCAATACCTCCGCGCCACTCAACGCGTTCAATAAGGTTGACTTGCCTGCATTCGTGTAGCCCACTATCGATACCACCGGCATTGAGGCTGCTTTTCTTTTGCGCCGATACTGCCGCCGGTGCTTGCGCACTTCGTCCAATTCGTCTTTCAGCTTGGAGATGCGCCGTCTGACCTCGCGTCTATCCATCTCCAACTGCGTCTCACCGGGGCCGCGTAGTCCCACGCCGCCCACCGCCTGGCGCGATAAGTGTGTCCACATTTTGGTCAATCGCGGTAGTCGATATTCGTGCTGTGCCAACTCAACTTGTAACGCGCCTTCTCTGGTATGCGCGTGCTGGGCGAAGATATCTAAGATCAACGCGGTACGGTCAAGCACTTTTCGGTCTAAACTTTCTTCCAAATTACGCTGTTGGCGCGGCGATAGCTCGTCATCAAATATGACAACATTCGCCCCCAACTCCCGACTCAAATTATGTACCTCTTCGACTTTACCGGAGCCGATATAATGCGCGGGATTTATCGAATCTAATCGTTGATAAGTCTCGCCGATAACCACAATCCCCGCGGTGCGCGCCAACTGCGCCAACTCGCTGAGCGAATCCTCTAAACTCCAGAGCGATCTTTCTCCCTTCAACTCCGCGCCGACCAAAAAGGCACGTTCCACATTTCTATTCGCGAAAGTAATATCCTTGACTATATCTACCTCCCGATCAAGTTAAACTACAACATTAAGTTATTCTGTATCTAATTATACTCAAAGCCCCCTAGAAAAGCAAAAATTCAATATAACAAAGCGCGGTATGGCATTGCGAAAGGACCGCGCGGCTAATTCTCGTTCCACCTCACCACGCCCCCTCATATCCCTATTTTGAGATTTACGCGTTTAAGTGTTATACTTGTAGAGCTTACGCAAACTACGTAGTAATTAACCGCAGAGAGCGCAGAGAACGCGGAGCTTTATTAAAAGACTAGTTTTGCACCCTGCATACGCGTTCATACAGACTCATTACAGTCATATTTTCTAGATGGTCAAAACGATATAAAAACTCTGCGCTCTCCGCGTTCTCCGCGGTAAAATTATTGTGAATTTGTGCAAGTTCTAACTTCTTAGTTGTTACTGCTAATGACTCGCAAAACCAGAAACAACGCGTAGAGACATTATGAATAAAAATCGATTTAACAGCATAGCCCTTGACGAAAACAATGATAGCGAACACTCATTCCCCTTGAGAATAAATCTAATCGTACTGACCACGTATATCATACTCGCCCTAATATTGACATATCCCCTCGCGGTGCATCTTAATACTCACGTTCCGGGTAGCGATACGTGGGCATATGACGAATATACCTTCGTGTGGAATCTATGGCTGTTCAAATATTCACTGCTAGACCTGAACAGCACCCCATTGCACACCGATTTGGTCTTCTTCCCCGTCGGTATGAGCTTTGTCCTATACACTTACGTACTACTGAACGCGCTGCTCTCCATCCCATTGCAGCCATTTCTCGCCCTCTCGACGATCAGCAACCTGTTGATGCTCGCCTCGACCATCTTCAGCGGATACACCACCTATTTGCTGATTCTCTACCTTCTCTCAACCCGAAAGCACCGCGACGATAATACGAATATTCGCGAACGCGCTGCGGCGTTCATCGCGGGGGCGATCTACGCCTTCGCTGCCAACCGCGCCATCTATCTCGCACTTGGACACTATGACATGGCGAGCACTACCTGGATTCCGCTCTACATCCTCTATTTCATCAAAACCCATAAAGAGCGAAAATGGAAAAATGCCATCCTCGCGGGACTATTTATGACCTTCGCCCTGTTATCGGAGATGATAGTTGGCGTCTTCTTGGCGATGTTCTCCCTCATTCTGCTGCTCTTACCACCTATGAAGTCGAAGCGAGAGGGATGGCACTCGTGGCAACCGCGCATCGGCAGGTTCGCGGTGATGACCGGCACCTCAATCATCACTTACGCGCCAGTTCTATATTACATCATCAAAGAGATGCGCGAAGGGTTCGTGCTATCTGGTTGGGGCGACGCGGTCAAACTATCTGCCGACCTCTTCAGTTTTATCACTCCGCCCGCGCTGCATCCATGGTGGGGAACTGACTGGGAAAGCGTATTGGCGAATGTCAAGGCGGGGACGGCGCGTTTCGCCGATGTCAATACCGTCTTTGTCGGTTACGGCGTCCTGATATGCGCGTTGTTCGGTATCCTGATTTATCGCCGCCGCGTCAGTGCCTGGCTTGTCTCTGCCATCACCTTCGCTATTCTCAGTTTGGGTCCCGTGCTCCAGATTAACGGGCAGGCACAGTTCGACTTCGACGGCATTCAAACCGCCATTCCCTTGCCCTTCATCGCGCTGCATTATATTCCATTCGTGCGCGGCAACCGTGCCCCTAATCGCTTCAGCGTGGTACTCATGCTCGCGCTCGCGGTTTTGGTGGGCTACGCAAGTTATTGGATACTGCGAAAGTTCTCCACGCGGTTTGTGCTGCCGTTGACCGGACTTATTTTGATTATCGCGCTGGTTGAGCATGTATCTATTCCCTTGCCCTTGACCGATGCGCGAGTGCCGAATTACTATTATCAATTGGCGCAAGAACCGGACGATTTCGCGGTTTTACTACTGCCGTTGGGCTGGCGCAATAGTTTCGGTACGCTGGGCGCGGAAAACACGCAAATTCAGTACTATCAAACGGTACACCACAAAAAGATGCTCGGCGGTAACGCCTCGCGGCACGCGCCTTTCAAAACGGAGTATTTTCACCGCCTGCCACTGTTCAAGGCGATTACAGATGTGGAGCTATATCAGGAAGTATCAGAAGAATTGGTGAATCAGGCGCGCGCCCAAGCCCCCGATTTGATGTATTTGTACGATATAAGGTATCTCATCATCAATTCCGCTACGCCTAATCGTCCGCCTTATTCCGACACGCGCCAGCGTACAATTGACCTGGCGCGGAAAGCCCTGCCCCTGGAGCCAAATCCGATATACGAACAGAACGGCTTGGTAGTCTATTCTGTCATTCAGCCCGAGGAGAGTACTAATCTGGTGATAAAATTTGGCTCCTCAGAATACGATATGTATCGCGGCGCGGGTTGGGGTGATAACGAAGAAATAGATGGTGTGCCGGGAAACTGGGCAGTAGAGAACGAAGCTACGATATTTTTACCGATTCGTACTCTATCGGACTATAAACTGACGCTTAACATGCTCCCCTTCAAATATCCCAACGCGCCGTGTCAACATATCGCGGTTGAGCTGAATGGACATGACATTGCCGAACTACCTCTCAACGATGGCTGGAACAATTATGAGGTCACACTGCCCGCTTCTCACCTAAAAAAGGGATTGAATCGCGTCACTTTGAAGTTCAGCAACCTGATTTCCCCGCGCGAGGCGTACCCTGCGGATTTAACCATCGGGACTACGGGCGTTGCGGTGCCGGTGGACATCGAGGTCAATAGCTCCAAAGATTTCGCTTATATCACCGTAGGCAAAGACGATGCCTCCGCGCATCGGCGCGGCTATAACATCGCGGTGATAGACGAGAATGATGGACACGTGATAGACCAGCGCGGGTTCGACACTTGGGCGAATCACTACGAGGCGCAGCGCATGGCGGAATACATCGCGGCTGTTCCCGATGGCAGAATCGTCGTCGCGGCTATGCAGGGCGACGGAGCATTAAATCTGACTGACGACGCGGTTCAGGCATTGCACAGCATCGGCGCACGACAAGATTCGCGCCAAGCGGCACAGCACTCTCACGCACTTATCGGCGTTAAAGGCGCGGCAGCGGGCGCGGCGGCGGAGGTGGCTGTCGAGGGCAATTCCTACATTCGCATCGGGCGCCATCCCGACGCGCGCCCTAGAGCCGCGGCGGTATCGCGAATCGATTTGCAGATTATAGATGGGAACACTAATTAACACAGATTTGCACTGATGGCTCTTTGGAAATTCGCGCAGAAAATTGGTGAAATTAGTAGCATATTTTTCCTTGTGCCCCCGAAATCCCAATATAATAGGACTTACGCAAACCGCGCTGGAATTTACCGCAGAGAACGTCCCCGTGCGGGGATAAA
>CAZSIG010000023.1:8732-16685 GCA_964606195.1 uncultured Anaerolineales bacterium | reverse complement strand
ACCAAGGTAATTTATACTTCAAATGATAGTTTTTGACCCTGAGTGTCTAAGTATTATGTACACCCTATGAAGGCGACTTAATTACGCCCTACAGATCTCTCAGCCTCCGTCCCCGAGGCGTTAGGGCATAGGGCGCGGCTTTTGCCGCCGCCGCCCCCGCGACGGGGGCTTAGAGCGAAATTAAAGTACGCTCAGCGTAGACCGAACATAACAGTTAGACAGTAAGGAGTTTTTGACCGCGTATGAGTATTATTGGATAAAAATACTTGGTGTTCTTGGTGTCCTTAGTGGTTAATTAGAAACTAAGATGATCTGACCAGCAGCACACCAGTGAGGATTAGCGCGAGGCTTACCAGCATATTTGCGCTGAGGGTTTCGTTCAGCACCAGCGCGCCTAAGATTAGTCCGTTAATCGGCACGATGTACGTGACCATTGTGGTGAATGTCGCGCTGGCGCGTTTGAGTAGGGTAAAATAGAGCAAATAGGCGAGCACCGTGCCGAGAATCGCCAGACTGAACCAGCTCGCCAGCGCGGGCAACGAGGGCGATATGGCGAAGGGGCGATCCACCAGCAGGCTTAGAGGCAGCATGAAGACCGCGCCCATCCCCAGTTGTCCGATGGCGGATACCAGGGGAAGCTGCTTTTGTAGATTTTGGCGCGCGTAGATGGTTGCCAGCGCGTAGCTGACACACGCGCCGATGACGGCTAACATGCCGATGAGATTGGCGTTCAATCCCTTTTGTAAGTCGGGCAGCATCAGCACGCCTACACCGATGAACCCTAGCAACACTCCCGCGCCGTTCGTCCAATTGATTTTCTCATCCTCCGTGAGAAATTGGGCGAAGATGACGGTGAAGATCGGGAGACTCGCCTGTAACAGCGCGGCTAGTCCGCTGGTGATGTATTGTTCGCCCCAAGTGATAAAAGAGTAGGGCAACGCGGCGTTGAAGAAGCCGAGCACCGCGTAGGTGCCCCATAGTTTGCGATCACGCGGCAGCGAGAGTCTGCGTAAGAATAAAATGGCTAGAAGGATGGCGGTGGCGATAGATAATCTGCCCGCTACTAATGTGAGGGCAGGTACTTCCGCGACGGTCACTTTGATAAAAAGGAAAGATGACCCCCATAACGATCCTAGAACGAAAAGTAGTAGTAAATTCACGAAACCTCCGATAAAGTTTATTTGGCAATTGTCAATATGCCAGACCGCTTTATACACAATCGTTCCCAAATTGTCAAATGCAGCAGAATTGCTACGCGCCGCGTTTTGAATTACAATTAGAGGGTAAGGAGGCGCGGTTTTTTGCACAATACAATTTTTTGGCAGAGGTTATCTCTGTATGCTCGTCGCTTATTGGGCGATGGGCATTTTATCGCCAGTTTGAAGCGCGATTGTTGATAGGGACTAGTTCAATTGGGTTAGTAGTGGTAAAGTAGTAAGTGATAGGGAAAAGTAATTCGATAATTTGACCACTAAGAGCACGAAGAGCACCAAGTATTTTTTCTGTTAATAGTACTTATACGCGGTCAAATGCGCTCATTCGAAGCTAAAAAATTGTCTTAGGAATGAGAATTAAATAACTTGCGCGTTTCAATCTGGTGCAAGCTAAGTGAAAAAAGTTAATAGTTATCATACGCGTTCATTGCTGGCTAAGCGCACCCGTAAAGGGTGCGCCTACACTGTAGCCGTCCCCTTTACGGGGACGCTGACCGCGCCAAGTGAGTAAGTTATTTAATTCGCGATCCTTAGTGTTCTTGGTGGTTTAGTTGTAATCATTTTAACTATCACTTACTATTTAACCACTATTCGCGAATGGGCAAATTATACGAATTTTCTCCGTTTTTTATTTGTGATATTCGTAAATTTGGGTCATTCGTGATTAAATCGCGGGGGGCTGTTCAAAATCGAATTGAACTGAACCAGTGCCGTTGATATTTTTGCGATTTTATTTTTTTCAGAGGGAAGGTAAGGCTGAGTATGGCTAAAAAGATATTGGTTGTAGAGGATGAACTTACACTCAGGGAGACCATCGATTATAACCTGGCGCGGCAGGGTTATAAGGTTTGTGTGGCTGCCGATGGCATGGAGGCGTTGGAGGTGGCGCGGCGCGAGCAACCGGATATGATTCTCTTGGATATTATGTTGCCCAAATTGGATGGTTTTGAGGTCTGTCGTATTCTACAACAGGAGATGACTGTGCCTATTCTCTTCCTCACCGCCCGCGATGAGGAGATCGATAAGATCGTGGGGCTGGAATTGGGCGCGGATGATTATATGACTAAGCCGTTCAGTATGCGCGAGTTAATGGCGCGGGTGAAGGCATTACTGCGGCGCGTGAGCCGTATCCGTAAGGATATGGAGAAGCAGGACAAAGCCGCGATCGCCTTAGAGGAAAAAGAGACCAAGAAAAAGCTGGCTTTTGGTAATCTGGCTATCGACCTAAATCGGCGCGAGGTATTGAAAGATGAGAAGGTTTTGCATCTGAAACCCAAAGAGTATGAGTTGCTGGTCTTTTTAGCACGCAATCGAGGGCGCGTTCTCTCGCGTGATCTGATTTTGGAGCGGGTGTGGGGGTGGGACTTCGATGGAGGTACGCGTACGGTCGATGTGCATGTACGCTGGTTAC
Source organism: uncultured Anaerolineales bacterium (assembly GCA_964606195.1). Lineage (GTDB taxonomy): Bacteria > Chloroflexota > Anaerolineae > CAZSIG01 > CAZSIG01 > CAZSIG01. The sequence continues at coordinate 14,060 of CAZSIG010000023.1, read as the reverse complement.
GCGAGAAAATCGAACCCGATCCCGCGAATCCTATACATATCGTCACCGTGCGCGGAGTCGGTTATCGATTCGAGGAATAATATGTTCAAACGTATTCGCTGGCGAATCGCTATTCCTTATATCATACTTGTATTGTTAGCGACGGGAACGCTGACCATATACTTTTCGCGTCTAGTGTATCAGGCACACATCGAAGACTTGCGCGTTCGCCTGACGACCGACGCGCTGGTGGTGACCGAGGAGGTCAAGCCGTTGCTGGATAATAGGGCTGTGGATATAGAGACTATCGACCGCCGCGTCCGATATTGGGGAACACTGCTGAAGTCGCGCGTTACGGTCATCGATGCTGATGGATTGGTTTTGGGAGATTCGCACAATGACCCCGCGATGATGGATAATCACATCAAGCGCCCTGAAGTCCAACAAGCGTTAGCTGAGGATACGGGAATGAGAATGCGCTACAGTCGCACGATGGGCTATAAAATGATGTACGTCGCTATGACCATAGAACAGGATGCTCACGTGATCGGCTTCGCGCGTGTGGCGCTGCCTTTGACGGAAATCGAGGCGCGCGTGGCGAATATCCGTTATACTGTACTGTTAGCATCTATAATCACCTCTATCATCGCGGGTATTCTGGCGTTCTACATCGCGGAGCGCGTGACTCGTCCGCTGCGCGATATGACGCGGTCGGTTGATCGTATGGCGCAGGGAGATTGGCGCGTGCGCATCCATCCCCCTTCAAAAGATGAAGTGGGGCAACTCGCGGAGGCTTTCAACCGTATGGGCACGGAGTTGGCGAATCAAATGAGCGTGTTGGCTGAGCAGCGCGACACACTAAACACAGTGCTCTCGCACATGGCGGACGGCGTAATCGCCATCGATAGCGAAGGTCGCGTGAGCTTGATGAACTACGCGGCGATGAAAATACTGAATCTCTCCTCCGCTCCGGAAAAGGGGGAGAGATTTACCGTTGTGGTGCGCGATCATAACATAATCGAGGTCTGGAATAGATGCCTCGAAACTAACGAGGAATATAGCGCGACGGTCGAGATGGGTAGTGATCTCCCGTTTCTACGCGTGGTGGCGACTCCCCTGCGAGATAGAGAACAGGGGGAAAGTTTGGTCGTGCTTCAGGATTTAACGCAGATTCGGCGGCTGGAAAGGGTGCGCCGCGATTTCATGAGTAATATCTCGCACGAACTGCGTACTCCGCTGGCTTCTTTGAAGGCATTGGTGGACACGCTAGATAACGGCGCGCTGGATGACCCCCCCGCGGCGCGGCGGTTCTTGAAACGAATGGACGCGGAGGTGGATGTATTGACGCAAATGGTACAGGAATTGTTGGAACTATCGCGCATAGAATCTGGTCGGGTGCCGCTTCGGTTGTCTCCAACGGAAATTGAGGACTTGATACTACCACCCGTTGATCTACTGATGCCCCAGGTAGACCGCGCCGAACTTACACTTATCGTCGTCAATCCCCCCTTATCGCCCAAAGTCATGGCGGATGCCGAGCGCGTGCAGCGCGTGGTTACTAACTTATTGCACAACGCGATTAAGTTCACTCCCTCTGGAGGAGAGGTAACGATTGCGACAGAGCCAATAGAGGAGAATGTAATATTTTCAGTGAGCGATACAGGGGTTGGGATTCCTGAAGATGATTTACCGCGCATCTTTGAACGCTTTTTCAAATCAGACCGCGCCCGTTCCGGCGGCGGGACTGGGCTGGGATTAGCGATCGCCAAGCATATCGTGCAGGCGCACGGTGGACAGATTTGGGTAGAAAGCATCGAGGGGCGCGGTAGTACCTTCTATTTCTCTTTGCCCATAGTTAACAAGTTGCTAACACAACGTTAACAAATTGTTAACATCTCTTTAACGCCTTGTTAAATGGTATATGATATAGTTAAAATGGGTTGTAGTGTACTCAGTAATCAGTTATATCATGTACAGCGCATTTCGCGCACAAATTTATACAAGAGAGGGCAAAGATGGTTATAAAAGGTAACGCGTATATTCTTGCTTTATTGCTTGTCGTTAGTGTGGTGATATTTGGTTCTATTGGCTGGCCGGCGGTGCGCGGTTCACCACTAGCCGCTTCACCTGAAGCAACAGCAGTCGAGGTGCAATCTATTCAGAATAAAGGGTCGGATACGCTGGTCAATCTGGCACTGGCGTGGGCAGAAACCTACATGGCGCAGCATCCCGAAGTGCGCCTATCGGTCACTGGCGGCGGATCAGGCACCGGCATAGCCGCGATGATTAACAACACGGTGGACATCGCCAACGCGTCGCGGGCGATGAAACCGGAAGAACGAGAAAAAGCGCAAGCCAACGGCGTTAATCCGATAGAATTCGTGGTTGCCCGCGATGCGATCGCCGTCGTCGTCAATCCTGCTAATTCGGTGGACAAACTGACTTTACAGCAAATTTCCGACATTTACACCGGCAAAATCACTAACTGGAAGCAAGTGGGGGGTGAAGACCGTCCTATAGTGTTACTCTCTCGCGAGTCTAATTCCGGAACCTACGTCTATTTTCTCGAAAACGTGATTCGCTTGGGTGATAAAAGTAGCGAACTGCTCTTTTCACCAAATACTTTGTTGATGCCCTCCTCTGAAGGTATCAGCGCGGAGGTGCGGCAGAACCCCAATGCCATCGGCTACGACGGCTTGGGCTATGTGACTCCAGATCAAAAAGTAATCGCGGTCGCCCGCGCCGCGAACGCGCCCTACGTCTTGCCTTCGGTTGAGACGGTCAATGACGATTCGTATCCCATTTCGCGTCCCCTCTACATGTACACCGCGGGCGAGCCTACCGGTCAAATCGAAATCTACTTGGACTGGATACTGAACGAAGGGCAAACGCTGGTATCAGAATTGGGATTTGTGCCCCTGAAGTGATTATGAAAAGAACAAATTGGACAGAATTTATCATTGAAACGACCATTCGCGTGCTAGGTTTCTCGACAATCGGCTTTGTGTTGTTGATCTTTCTCTTTCTGGCGCGAGAGGGAGTGCCGCTGTTTTTCAAAATCCCCGTAGATAATTTACTTAGTACGCGGTGGTATCCCACGTTCGATCTATTCGGCACATTGCCGCTGATTCTCGGCTCCGTGTTGGTGACAGTGACCGCGGTAGCTATCGCCCTGCCATTGGGTGTGGCAACCGCGGTTTTTGTACGCGAGGTTGCGCCGAACTGGGCGCGCGAAATCCTCAAACCGATGATTGAGGTGCTGGCGGGCATCCCCTCTGTAGTCTTGGGTTTCTTCGGCATGATGTTCGTCGCGCCCTTCATTCGCGAGATAGGAGGCGCGCCGACGGGCTTGACCGCGTTCACCGGCGCGCTCATTTTGGCGTATATGTCCTTACCCACGATAATCAGTGTGGCTGAGGACGCACTCGACGCGGTACCCAAGAGCTATCGCGATGCCGGTTTGGCGATGGGCGCGACGAAGTGGCAGACTATCTGGATGGTGGTAGTGCCCGCCGCGAAATCGGGGATAGTTACGGCGGTCATGTTAGGTATGGGGCGCGCCATTGGCGAGACGATGGCGGTGATGATGGTGACGGGGAACGCGGCGCGAATGCCGCTCACGCTAGACTCGCTCTTTCGCCCGATTCGCACAATGACCGCGACGATCGCCGCAGAGATGGGGGAGGTCGCGCAAGGGAGTGTGCATTACCACGCGCTCTTCGGCATCGGGCTGATATTGTTCGTGCTGACCTTCCTCATCAATCTGGCTGCCGCGTCGGCGATATTCCAGAAGAAAAAGACCGGAGGACTGCGCTGATGAATCGATATCAACAACAAAAGCTCGGTTTTATTCTATTAGCTATCGCGGCTTTAGTCGTGGTGGTGCCCATTCTGCTCGTCGTTATCACGATTTTAGGGCGCGGTATCAGCGCCATCAGGTGGGAATTTCTCACCGCCATGCCGTATGACGGCATGAAAGCGGGCGGCATTTTTCCCGCCATAGTCGGCACACTATTGCTGACGCTGGGCACCGCGCTGGTTTCCATTCCTGTAGGCGTGGGCGGCGCGATCTATCTAGCTGAATACGCGCGCGATACGTGGTACACGCGCGCCATTCGCCTCGCGATTGTGAATCTCGCGGGCATCCCCTCGGTGGTGTATGGGCTATTCGGCTTGGGGTTGTTCGTGCTGTTTTTGCAATTCGGTACCTCCATTATAGCGGGGGCGCTGACGCTCTCAATAATGACCTTGCCCATCATCATCAGCACCGCGGAGGAGGCGCTCCGCTCTGTGCCGGTCGAATTTCGGACGGTCAACGCCAGCGTGGGGGGCACGCGGTGGCAGGGGATCAGGCATATCGTGCTCCCCCAGGCGTTGCCCAGCATCATCACCGGCGTTATTTTGGGCTTACTGCGCGCCGCGGGCGAGACCGCGCCGATTCTGTTCACCGTCGCGGCTTTCTTCCTGCCGCGGCTGCCACGCTCCGTATTTGACCAAACAATGGCTTTGCCTTATCATTTGTACGTCATCAGCACGCAGGTGCCGGGGATGCCGATGGAAGTCCAATATGGTACCGCGTTGGTGTTATTGGTTTTAGTGCTGTCGATGAATGTGGTGGCGACAACTATTCGCAGCTACTTTCGACGACGCCGACAGTGGTAAGGTAAATATGCAGCAAAATCTCAATCTCGATGAGCCAAAAATTCGCATCGCGGAGTTGAATTACTTCTATGGTGATAATCAGGCATTGCGCGACATCACTCTCGATGTTCTTCCCAATGCGATTACCGTTTTGTTGGGCCCCGCGGGCGGCGGCAAGACGACGCTATTGCGGCTCATCAATCGTCTCAACGACCTAGTAGACGGAACGCGCATGTCGGGGCGCGTTCTGCTCGATGGTAAAGACATCTACGCGCCTGATGTGGATGTACCCAGCTTGCGACGGCGCGTCGGCATGGTCTTCGCGCTACCGCTGCCGCTGCCCGGCACTATTCGCGAAAATGTGATATACGGTCCCAAACTAGCTGGCGAACGCGACGCGGTACGACTAGAAGAAATCACGATGCGTAGCCTCTCGCAAGCCGCGTTATGGGATGAGGTCAAAGATCGCCTCGATGGCGCAGCCAGTGAACTATCGGGCGGACAGCAACAACGGCTCTGCATCGCGCGTAGTTTGGCACTGGAGCCGGAAGTATTGCTTTTAGACGAACCTACTTCGGGCTTGGATCCAATTTCTACCAGCAAGGTTGAGGAATCGCTGTTTAAGTTGAAACAGAATTATACTATTGTCATTGTGCCGCATAGTATTCAACAAGGCGCCCGCGTCGCCGACTACGCGGCTTTCTTCTT
>CAZSIG010000023.1:0-8632 GCA_964606195.1 uncultured Anaerolineales bacterium | reverse complement strand
TGCCGCATAGTATTCAACAAGGCGCCCGCGTCGCCGACTACGCGGCTTTCTTCTTAATGGGCGAGTTAATCGAATGTCAACCCGGTGATAAGCTCTTCTCCGCGCCGCGCGAGGAGCGGACTGAGGAATACATCACTGGCAGATTCGGGTAAGGGTGCAGTCAGCGCAGGCGTAAAGCCTGCGACTACAGTGAAAATTCGTGAAATTAGTGGCAAAGAATCTCAAGGAGAGACCCTTTTTTGGAGTATAAAATCAAAGTAGAAAAGCTCAATTTCTACTACGGAAACAAAATCGCGTTATCCAATATCTCGATTAACATCAGAGATCGCCAAATTACCGCGCTGATTGGACCATCGGGGTGTGGTAAGTCTACCTTCCTGCGCTGTCTTAATCGGATGAACGATACTATCCTTAATACTCGCGTGGAGGGGCAAGTGTTGCTGGATGGGCAAAATATATACAATGCCGACACTGACGTAGTTGCCCTGCGCCGCCGCGTGGGCATGGTTTTTCAACGTCCCAATCCATTCCCGCAATCTATTTTCGATAACGTCGCTTTTGGCCCGCGGGTTTTGGGGTTGCACAAAAATCACAGCGAACTAGAGAATATTGTCGAGGCGAGTTTGCGCGGCGCGGCGTTATGGGACGAGGTCAAGAACGATCTCAAGCAAGATGCTTTAGGGTTGTCTTTGGGGGAGCAACAACGATTGTGCATCGCGCGCGTCATCGCGGTCAAGCCGGAAGTGATTTTAATGGATGAGCCATGCTCGGCTTTAGACCCCATCGCGACGCTTAAGATTGAGGAGTTGATGCAGACACTAAAAGCGGATTACAGCATCGTCATCGTTACGCATAACATGCAGCAAGCCGCGCGCGCTTCTGACTGGACGGGCTTTTTCTGGCTGGGTGAGTTGGTAGAGTTTGGTAAGACCGAAGTAATTTTTACGCGACCGCAGCAGCAATTGACAGATGATTACATAACGGGGCGGGCAGGTTAAGAAGAAGCATTTTTCGCTGGAGGAGGTTGTAGATGATGGTAAGAAAAAATTTTGAACATGAGTTGCATAGGCTTCAAGATGAAGTGCTGGTGATGGGTGATATGGTAGAAAAAGCTCTTCTCGAATCGATAGAAATACTCAAACTGCGCGATAACGACGCGGCGCGCCAATTGATTGCTGATGACCAAATAATTAACCGCAAGCGGTTTAACATCGAGAACGATGCCCTGACGCTCATCGCCACGCAGCAGCCAATGGCCAGCGATTTGCGCACCATCGCGGCAGTATTGGAGATTGTTACCGAACTAGAACGGATTGGTGATTATGCTAAAGGGATTGCCAAAGTCAACATCTTGATGGGTGACGAGCCGTTGCTCAAGCCGCTCATCGACGTACCGCGCATGGCAGAGAAGGCATTAGATATGTTACACCGCGCCTTAGGGGCATTTATTAACCGCGATGTGGAATTGGCGCGGCGTATTCCAGAGGAAGATGATGAGGTAGATAACCTTTACAATCAGATTTATAGAGAGTTGCTCACCTTTATCATGGCGGACCCGCATACTATAGATCAGGCGACATTTTTATTGTGGGTGGCGCACAACTTAGAGCGCGCCGCGGACCGCGTGACTAATATTTGTGAGCGCGTTGTCTTCACGGTGACGGGGGAAATGATGGAATTGGATTGATGTAGGACTTGAAGCTTTACTCGAATTTGTAGAGTAAGGCGGGTTTCTTATCTAGCACTATTGCTTACAGAGTTTCCAGACTTCCGAAGTCTCCGAGACTTCGGAAGTCTCTGACCCACACGCATTATCGAAACCGCGATATGTTTCTACTCGCTAGTTTTGGCGAACAGAAACATATCGCGGTTTTCGTTTTGATTATTGGTGGTCAAGGTGCAACACACTTCCAAAGTGCATCGCACCTTGACCATTGTCCTACTCCGAAAATAGGCGCAATGGGGATTGCGCCCTCTAGGATGCGCGACTCCAGGGCGGTATCCTCATACCGCCGCTACCGCGCCGCGATGATTTTCGTTCATTGGTGGAGAGCTATACTCATGAGGTCTACTCAGTTGAACCACATCTTTGTTAATCAAAGGATTACACGCTGTTAACATATTGTTAACATAACTTTGAAGTTCTGTTAAATAGCGCGTGGTATAATTTTCTCAAAATGATAAACTAGGGAGGAAAGAATAAATGAGAAAATTATGGTCATTTGCCGCGCTGGTGCTTGTAGTTTCGCTGTTGTTCACCGCGTGCGGCGGGGCAAAATCACAGACGGATGAAGTATCTGGCAAGATTAGTGCAGTCGGTTCTACCACTGTACAGCCGTTGGCGGAGAAATTAGCGGAGGCGTTCAAGAGCCAAAATCCTGATGTGCAGATCGATGTACAAGGTGGCGGTTCTAGTGTGGGGGTGAAGTCCGCGGGGACAGATACAGCGGACATCGGCATGGCGTCTCGCGAGGTGAAGCAATCGGAATTGGATGAATATGCCAAATTGGAAGTTATCGCCATTGCGCGCGACGGCATCGCGATTGTAGCGCACCCAGATGTGGCAGTGGACGGATTGAGCAAAGAGCAGGTGCGCGACGTATTCGCGGGCAAGATTACCGACTGGAGCGAAGTTGGCGGCGCGAATGCCCCCATCGTAGTGGCGGCGCGTGAGGAAGGCTCGGGGACGCGCGCGGCGTTCGAGGAGATGGTGATGGATGAGGAGTTGATCGTGGATACCGCGTTGTTACAGGCATCGAACGGCGCGGTGCGGACGACAGTCTCGACGACGCCGAATGCGATTGGGTTCTTGTCCTTCGGCTACCTAGATGATAGCACCAAAGCATTGACGGTGGACGGCGTTGCGCCGACCGAGGAGAACGCGGCGGACGGGAGCTATCCAGTGGTACGCCCATTGAACATGATGACCAACGGCGAACCAGGTGGCTTGGCGGGCGCGTGGTTAGAGTTCATTCTCAGCTCCGAAGGGCAATCGATCGTCGCGGAGGAAGGGTATATTCCAGTTAATTAGTGAGAGTAGATGAGGTTCCCTCTTCATCTTTCTTAGGTGTCGGGCACTTGAAAGGTGCCCGACACCGTAAAAAGGAGTGTGAATTTTTATGAGAACATCTTATATTTATGCTATAGATCGCGGCATTAGGTATCTTTTACTTATTGCTGCCTTAACCTCGATCGTTATCGTGTTTATGATCGGGTTATTTATTTTAAGTGAGGGCTTACAGGCTTTTCAGGAGATCGGTGTCGGTAAGATGCTGTTTGGGACCGTTTGGCGCCCGGGACAAGAGCAATACGGCATCTTCGCGATGATCGCGGGGTCAGTGTTGGTTACTTTTGGCGCGATCGTGCTAGGAGTGCCCCTGGCACTGGGCGCGGCGATATTCCTCGCGGAGGTGGCGCCGGATGGGGCGCGCGACATCGTGCGCCCCGCGGTAGAGCTTCTGGCGGGCATCCCTTCGGTAGTTTACGGACTCTTTGGCATGGTAGTGCTGGTGCCGCTAGTGCGCCAAATTCCTGTGCCCGGAAACACCGGTTATGGATTGTTATCTGCCTCAATCGTGCTGGCGGTGATGACTTTGCCCACGATTACCAACATCGCGGAGGATGCCATTCGGGCAGTGCCGCGAGAGTTCAAAGAAGGATCACTGGCTATGGGGGCGACCCATTGGCAGACTATCGTGCGAGTGACACTGCCCGCGGCGCGGTCGGGGATTATCGCGGCGATCATCTTGGGAATGGGCCGCGCGTTGGGAGAGACGATGGCAATGATCATGGTGATCGGCAATTCGGTTATCATTCCTACGCCGTTGGAAGGTCAAGGTTTTATGACGCTGTTCCTGCGACAGGCGCGTACCCTTACCGGTAACATCGCGGTGGAGATCAGCTACGCCACCGGCGTACATGAGAGCGCGTTGTTCGCCACTGGCGTGGTGCTCTTCGTGATGATCATGTTAGTCAACAGCGCGGCACGTTTAATGATTCGAGGGAGGAAATTATGAAAGGTAATGTATCATCAAAAGCAACAAGTGTAGCTACAAAATATGGCGCAAAAGAAGAGGTTAAGGAAGGTACCGTGAAAGAGGCAGGGACATCAGTACCATTTATGGCGAGCTTGCGTGTTAGACATCTGACTCAGAATATAGCTTTCGGCATTCTGTGGCTGACCGGCATAGTCGCCGTCGCGGTGCTTCTAGCAGTGGTCGGTTATGTTATGAAAGAGGGGATACAGGTCATAAATATCGAATTTCTGACCACTAACCCTGAGGGAGGCCTTGATGCTGCGGGCGGTATTCTTAGCACTATAGTCACTACTATTTACTTAGTAGCGTTGACCATCATTATCGCCGCGCCGCTTGGAGTGGGCGCGGGGATTTATCTCGTCGAATACACGGGAGACGTGGGGGACACCAGCAGCTTGACCGCGAAATTGGTTGGCGTGGTTCGTTTTGGTGTAGAAACTCTGGCGGGGGTACCCTCCATTATCTTTGGGCTTTTCGGCTACGCGCTATTCGTCGCGATGATGAAGTTCGGTTTTTCTATCATGTCTGCCGCGCTGGCGGGGTCCTGCTTGATCTTGCCCGTTGTCATTCGCACCACCGAAGAGGCGTTGCGCACCGTCCCCCGAGCGTACCGCGAGGGCAGTTTGGCTCTTGGGGCGACGCAGTGGCAGACGATATGGGAAGTGGTGCTGCCCGCGGCGATTCCGGGGATCATCACCGGTATCGTATTGAGTGTGGGGCGAATAATCAGCGAGACCGCGATCTTCTACGTCACGTTGGGCGGCAGCGCTAACTTACCGAAGTCTGTGTTCTCTAGCGGTCGTACGATGGCGTTGCACGTATACTACTTGGCTATGGATACGCGCGCCTTTGACAAATCAATGGGTACGGCGGCGATCTTGGTTTTAACTATTATTATTATCAACGCGGGAATTGGAATACTCTCGCGTCGCTGGACCGCGAAACTAAAAGGGAGATAAGAAACTAATATGGCTGAAGTAACAGGAAACAACACGAACGGTAGGGCAAAATTCGCCGTCAAAGATTATAATCTTTTCTACGGCGGGTTTCAAGCCTTAACTGACGTTAATATCGAGATTCCCAGCAATAACATCACCGCGATAATCGGTCCCTCTGGATGTGGTAAAAGTTCTTTCTTGCGCACTTTCAACAGGATGAATGATTTGATTCCGGGGGCGCGCGTTCAGGGTGACATAAAGTTGGATGGGGAAAACATCTTCGACATGGATGTGGTGCAATTGCGTAAGTACGTGGGAATGGTTTTTCAGCGACCCAACCCCTTCCCCAAATCTATCTTCGATAACGTTGCCTATGGCCCGCGCACGCACGGCGTCCGCGACCGCGATGAACTGGCGAAGATTGTGGAAACCAGTCTACGCGGCGCGGCGGTTTGGGACGAGGTGAAGGATGATATGGATAAATCCGCGTTGGCACTCTCGGGTGGGCAGCAACAGCGCGTTTGCATCGCTCGCGCCCTCGCGGTCGAGCCCAAGGTCATCCTCATGGATGAGCCCGCCTCTGCGCTTGACCCGATCGCGACCTTGCGCATTGAGGAACTGATTCAGCAGTTGAAGGTCAATTACACTATCGTCATTGTCACGCACAACATGCAGCAAGCGGCGCGAGCCTCCGATTACACCGCGTTTTTCATGATGGGCGAGAATCGCACCGGTTACATGGTAGAGTTCGGTCCGACCAAAGAGATCTTCACCAACCCGAAGGATAAGCGGACTGAAGATTACATCACTGGAAGATTCGGCTAATCATGGCGAAAAGAAGAGTGTTGTTTTTGTGCACCGGTAATTCGGCACGCAGTCAAATGGCGGAGGGGTTGGTCAATCACTTCCTGAGTGATGGATGGGAAGCGTACTCCGCGGGCACCAAGCCCTCTGGCTATGTGCACTCCCTCGCGGTGCAGGCGATGACTGACTTGAATATAGATATTTCGAGCCAACGTTCCAAGTCGTTGCAGGAATTTCGCGATGAGGATTTCGATGTAGTTATCACCGTTTGCGATGACGCGGCACAGAATTGCCCGGTCTGGCTGGGGCGTGGCAAGCGAGTGCATATCGGTTTTCCCGACCCCGCGGCAGCCGCGGGGAGTACAGATGATAAACTAGCGGTATTTCGCCGCGTGCGCGATGGGCTTCGCGAACGAGTATTTGAACAACTGCAAGATTTCGAACGAAACTATACTAGTACAAAAGAGACCGAATCGGAGCCTTTCGAGTTCAAATTACAGCTTTCCGAGTAGTGGTAAAGCAGTAAGTGATAGGGAAAAGTAATACGATAATTTTACCACTAAGAGCACGAAGAGCACCAAGTATTTTTTCTGTTAATAGTGCTTATACGCGGTCAAATACGCTCATCCGAAGCTAAAAATTGTCTTAGTGTCCTTGGTGGTTTAATTGTAATCATTTTAACTATCACTTACCATTTAACCACTACAGCTTTCCGCAAATGGAAGACTGTGATTGATGACTTAATCGATTCGGTTTCAGTTGAATGCGCGCCATCTCTCATCTTGTTACGGCAGGGTGTCCGCTGGCGCGGTTTCTGTATGACTTTAAGATTTAGGAGGTTATAATGCCTAGAGAAACGTTTACGCGGGATTTACAAAAGCTTCAAGATGAGGTTTTGGTACTTGGTGATATGGTGGAGAAGGCGGTCAAGGAATCGGTAGAGTTACTTAAGGCTCGAGACATAGAAGCCGCGCGCGAGCTTATGGCTAAAGATTGCATTATCAACGAGAAACGCTTCGAGGTAGAGAATGCCGCTTTGACGTTGATCGCTACTCAACAGCCGATGGCTGGTGATCTGCGCGTCATCGCCGCGGTGCTGGAGATCGTTACAGAGTTAGAGCGCATCGGTGACTACGCGAAGGGAATTTGCAAAATCAATATTCGCATCGGAGAAGAGCCGCTGATCAAGCCGCTCATCGACGTGCCGCGCATGGCGAACAAAGCTTTGGATATGTTGCACCGCGCATTGGGCGCGTTCGTGCGCCGCGATGTGAAACTGGCGCGCGCGATTCCTTTGGAAGACGATGAAGTGGACGATTTGTATAATCAAGTCTATAGGGAACTGCTCACGCTTATCATGGCTGACCCCACTAGAATTGACCAAGCTACGTATTTACTGTGGGCTGCCCATAATTTGGAGCGCGCCGCGGACCGCGTGACCAACATTTGCGAGCGGGTGATTTTCACCGTCACTGGAGAGATGGCCGAGATCAATTCGCAGTGTTGATATTAAGCTTTCGGCTGTCAGCGGTGAGTTTTTACTTGTGTTTCAAATAGACATTATATTGATTTGTTTGACCGCGCCATTAATCGAGCGCAGATAACGCAGATTTGGGGACATGTGCCGCGATTTTGGGTAATCAAAAACATAAAAATCAGCGTAAATCAATTAAATCAGGAAAATCTGCGTTCCATGCGAGCGTGGCTGGTACGCTGAGAATTACGGAAAATGAGAATATGGGTAGACGAAATTTTCAACGCGAATTGAATCATATCCAAGATGAGGTGATGATCTTGGGCAGCATGGTAGAGAAAGCCCTCGTGAGCGCGGTGATTAGTCTCAAGAAGCGCGATATTGAAAGGGCACAGCGATTGATAGATGAAGACAAGTTCATCAACCAGAAAAGGTTCGATATTGAGACTGATATACTGGTTGTCATCGCTACGCAGCAGCCTATAGCCATCGATCTACGAGCACTGGCTGCCGCGTTGGAGATCGTCAACGAGCTAGAGCGAATCGGTGATTATGCTAAAGGGATTGCCAGAATAACTCAAGAACTGGCGATGGAACCTCACCCAAAGTTGCTTGACTCTATCATTCAAATGGCTAATAAGGCGCAATATATGCTGCACCGCGCCCTGAGCACGTTTGCGAAGCTGGACGTGGAGCTGGCTTGGACTATCTGTGCGGAAGATGAAGAGGTGGATGAGATGTACGGTAAGATTTATCATCTATTACTCTCCTCTGCCGATTCCAAACTCATCACTATGGATCAGGCGATGAGCCTATCGCGAGTAGCCCGTCATGTGGAACGGACCGCAGACCGCGTGACTAATATCTGTGAATGGGTTACATTTATCGTCACTGGTGAGATGGAAAACAAAGAGATGCCGCGACAGCTTATTCGCCAGCCGGAGCTTGAGTTTGCGGTGTGAAGCGTAAAGCGTGAAACGTAAAACGTGACGGACAAGGTGCGACGTACCTTGCGTGTCTTATTACTCCCGCGATGATGAGATCATCGCGGGAGTTTGTGTTATAGGACCTATTAGCGCGAATAAGTGAAAAATTAGTGCAAATTCGTGAAATTAGTGGCAGATTTTTCTTTATGACCATCCAAAATCCTGAAGCCCCACAATATTTTAACCGCGTTGTGCGTTCTGTAACCACCCGCCCGAATCTTTACAAAACCTTATCTTCCTGTTAATACAGCGTTAAACAAGATGTGTTATCCTGTTTTTTGGAAGATTGTGGGTTAGTTTGAGCTAGATTCCACTGACTAACCCGTAGAGGGAACAAATGTTTAATAAACTTCTAAAATCGCTTTACCATCGCTGGCGTTTTAGGTCTCTGAG
>CAZSIG010000022.1:11640-17261 GCA_964606195.1 uncultured Anaerolineales bacterium | reverse complement strand
TGCCGGTGATGATGAAGAATTACACGAGGTAACCGCGTAGGTTTTGCCGCGAATAATAATGAGCCGCCGCGGGGGATGGCGCGGGTAATGTAGCGTATAGTGGGAATAAGGAGCTGTTCTTCAAGCCGGCGGTGTATGAGATTTATCTATCGGTGGTGTTGAAGATGTAAATCGTATAACGAGGATTACGCCCTGTAATCCGCCGTCACGCGGCGAGGTGCGACGCACTAAGAATCGCGGATAAAATAACTGGCGCGATCAGCGCAGGCGTAAAGCCTGCGGCTACATGGTAGGCGCACCCTTTATGGGTGCGCTTAAGTAGCCATGAACGCGTATGCTCACGGTTAACGCTTTTCCCTAACGCGAGATAGATCGAAATCGCGCAAGTTATTTAATTCTCATTCCTAAATAAGGTGCGTCGTACCTTTTCGCATTCTGTTCGTTAGCTTGCTATTAGCCTAATATTACAACGAGATTTTGTAACCGCGGCGCTTTAGAAATGTCATTCTGAGGAGCGCAGCGACGAAGAATCTCGTTTTAGGTGATAGTAGTACTCCGCGAAGCGAGATTCTTCGCTCCCGACGGTCGCTCAGAATGACACTCTAGCGCGAAGTATCGTTGTAGTACTAAGAGCTGTTTGAAAAACACTAGTTACGGCAGCTACGCTAGTCAAAACTTCCATTTCTCGATAATTGTGGTATAATATATAGAGCAGATAATTTTGGCGTTGTTTTTTACCACCACAGGGGGCGCGAGAAACACTATAGGGAAATCTCATCTCTGTGTTTCTGGCGCGTTTTTCGTAATGGGAGTTGTATATTCAAAACCATGCTGAATATGATTAACAATCGCTACCGCGTTATACGGGAATTGGGTAAAGGGGGCATGGGTAATGTTTATCTGGTCGAAGATACTTTACAAGACGACCGGGTAATGGCACTGAAGCTGATTCGCGCCGACTTACTAAGAAAACGCAATCTGACACAGTTCAGACTGGAGTTTGGCGCCCTTAGCCAACTGCGCCATCCCAATTTAGTAGAGGTATATGACTTCGGCATAATCGCCGAGTCTAAAGAGGAGATAACCCCAACTTCACAAGGTTACTTCTTCACGATGGAATACGTCGAGGGTGAAGATTTGGGAGAGGTCGCCGCGCGGCATACGGTCGCAGAAGGCTATACCTGGCTCTACGAAATCACGGTACAGGTTTGCCGCGCCCTGCAATATATTCACTCGCGCGGTTTTATCCACTATGATGTCAAACCGGGAAATATTCGTATCCAACCCGATGGAGAAGTCAAACTGATGGACTTTGGGCTAATCGGACAGGCACGCGGCGCGGTTCAGCTACACGTGCGCGGCACGCCGGAGTATATCGCCCCGGAGTTGATTCGCGGCGGGCAAGCTGATCACCGCGCGGATTTATATTCACTAGGCATCTCTTTGTACGAAGCGACCACCCACAAACTACCCTTCTCCAGTGACAGCAGCACTATGGTACTGAAAAAGCATGTGGAGTCTAAACCAGAACAACCAAGCGACCTAGTAAAGGAAATCCCCGAAGCGCTACAAACGTTAATCCTCAAGTTGATAGAAAAAGAACCCGCAAATCGCTATTCCAGCGCGAACGCGGTCATTGCCGCCATCAACACATTAGTAGGGACAGATTTCGCCGTTGAGACTAAAGAAACTAAACGCGGATATGTTCAAAGCGGCAAGTTTGTGGGACGCGAGGCAGAACTAGCGCGGTTACAAGGTCTACTCATGCGCATGATGCAAGGGCAAGGGCGCCTAATCCTAGTAACCGGCGCGACAGGTTCAGGCAAGACACGGTTGATGCGCGAACTACGGCTGAGCGCGCAGATGCAACACGTTTTAGTGTGCACCGGAAAGTGTTACAAGCAAGCCAGTTCACCTTACAAGCCGTGGATTTCTGTTCTAAGCCAATTGATATCGCACTCACAGGCTTGCAGTACGCGGGCGCTTCGTACCTATGGAACAGCACTTGTCAAACTGATGCCTGAATTGGCGTCGTTATTGCCCAACACGCGAGACATAGTCATCAAAGAGAAAAGGGATCTGTTGCAAGCTACAGCGCGTTTCTTGTTAGCCTGTGAAACACCCCTGATGGTAATTCTGGAAGACTTACACTATGCAGACATAGAAACGGTCGAACTGCTGAACTATATGGGACATCGCGCCGCGCGGGGACAGGTGTTAATCTGCGGAGTGTACAGCAACGAGGAACTAAACGAAACGCACCCGTTGACCGCGCTTATCTCTCAAGCGCGATTAATCAGCGGGCGCGAAGAAGCGGAAGCCGCAAAAGAGGAGCATCCTTACGACCTATTACAACTCGATACATTGACCGAGACAGAGGTTATGGAGTTGATCAAATCTATGTTGGGGGTTCAGGAATTACCTCCTAAGCTGTTACCGCGCATCATGGTAGAAACGGGGGGTAATCCACTCTTCATCGAGAGCGTGATGCACAGCCTCGTAGAGGAGAATCTGCTCAGTTATGATGGAGAGAGATGGCAGATCGATTTGGATAGCCTGACGCGGCTGCCCGCGAGCATTCAAGAGGCGGCACAGCGCAGATTGAAACGCCTAGACCGCGAGACCCTAGAGGTTTTACAATGGGCAGCGGTCATGGGGCCTTGGTTGAACATAGAAATTCTGATCCAAGTGTGTGAGTTAGCCCCGGAGCGCGTCTTTCAATTGATAGCGCAGGCGGTGCAGCGGTATCATGTGTTGATAATCAGCGAGCAAGCGGACGAGATTATCTACAGTTTCAGCGATGAGCAGATGCGCGAAGCGGTTTACAACACCGTTCCCGCGGAGAGTTTAATCGAGCGGCACCGCCGCGTCGGAAACCTGCTACGCGAGTTACATGAGGAGAACGATATCGCGGAATTGTTAGCCTGGCATGCCGAACGAGCCGGGGATATCGAGTTAGCACTCCACTATTCGCGCCTGGCTGCTGACAAGGCGCGCCAGGTACACGCCAACGAATCGGCGATTCGGCACTATAGTCAAGCATTGAACTTATTGCACCAAGCATCTGAAGAATATGATTTGGCGACCGAATACGAACTTCTAGCCGGACGCGAAGCTTGCTATCGTTTGATAGGCGACCGCCAATCACAGCGGCAAGATCTGGATAAGATGGAGTATCTCAGTGGAGAACTGGGCAATATCACTAGACAAATCGAGGTGATTAGGCGCAAAGTAGCTTTGGCTACCAATTTGGGCAACTACACCGCGGCGCAAAACTCTGCTGAAGCCGCGCTAGAATTGGCAAGACAGGCTGGAGATCGCAAACTAGAAGCGGATATGTTGACCTCGTTGGGACAAGTATGTTTCGGACAGGGAACCCACGAGGGGGCGCGAAAATATCACGAATTGTCGCTTTCTATATACCGCGAGGTGGGCGATCGCGAGGGAGAGGCAACCAGTTTACGCCTGTTTGGTGATACTGCCAGGCGCGCAGGGGAGTTAGAACAAGCTAGAGAATATTATAAACAGGCGCTGGTACTCTACCGCGAACTAGAATATCGCCCTGGTGAATGTGACACCCTGAACGCGTTGGGTATCGTAACCGCAGATCGCGCACAGGCGCGTCTCTATCACGAAGAATCGTTGAATATCGCGCAGAACATCGGCAACCGCGACGCCCAAGCTAGATCATATAACAATCTGGCAGTGATGTATTGGGGATTAGGATTATACAGCCGCGCGCGCGAGTATTCGGAGAAGGCGGTACAATTACAACGCGAAATAGGCGTAAGCTCCAGCCTGGCTTATGACCTGGAAACGCTGGGACGGATCTATCTGGAGTTGGGAGAATACACACAGGCGCGAGAGGCTTTAGAGGAAGGTTTGGCTTTGGCGACTGACATCGGAGATCGCTGGACGCAGGCGGTATACAAAATGATGCTCGGACGCGCCGCGCTGAACCAAATGCAATTGATTGAGGCGCAAGAGTTGATGCTACAATCTTGCGATGAGCTACGCGAACTTGATACGCCAGATGTGCTTTCCACCGCGTTGGCGTGGCTGGGTATCACGCATTTATCGCTAGGCGATTGGGATGCCGCGTATCAATATACGTCGGAGGCTATCACGCATCGCGGTAGAGCGGGCAATTTCGGGGAGTATCCACCGCAGAATGTGTACTGGCTGCATTATCAGGTACTGCGGGCGGTGCCGCAAAAGGAAAAGTTCGAAGACGAAGCGTGGGATTGTTTGCAGGCAGCCCGCGACGCGATGATGTCAGCTATAGTCTCGCTGAGCGACGAGGGGTTGCGCCGCAACTATCTAAATAAGGTCAAAATCAATCGCGACATCATCACCGCGTGGACACGGCAGGCGGCGCGGCGCGGTGAAATAGAGCAAGAGGCGGAAGCGGCTTCTTTACTGGAAACGGAACCAGACCTAAAGGCGCAAGCGGCGCAAGCCAAAGATAAGCTACGGCGCGTGCTAGATATTAGCGTGCGGATGAACGAAACTCTCGACGCGGAGTTGCTCCTGAATTATGTCATGGATCAGGTGATCGAACTGAGTGGCGCCGAACGCGGTTTTTTGGTGTTGATGGACGAAAATGGGCGAATGGATTTCAAGGTGGCGCGGGGTATGGATCAGACCGAAGTGGAGTATACTCCGGGAGACGTGAGTTATACTGTATTGGGCACCGTCGCGCAGTCGAAGCGCCCAGTCTTGGTGCAAGACGCGTTGACGGATGAGCGTTTTGGAAAACAGGGGAGCGTGTTGGATCTCAACTTACGCTCGGTGTTGTGCGTTCCGCTCATATCGCGCACCGAGCTAATCGGCATGATCTACGCGGATAACCGTTCGGTCAGCGGGCGTTTCTCCAGAGATGATATAAATCTGATGACGATTTTCGCTAATCAGGCGGCTATCGCTATCGAAAACGCGCGATTACACGAAGAGACTGTGCGCGCTAATAAGGAGTTGGAGAGTTGGGCATATACTTTGGAACAGCGCGTTGCCGAACGTACCACAGAGTTAAAGCAAGCTAATGAAATTCTGGCGCGGCGCGCCGTGCAATTGGAAACTAGCAGTCAGGTCAGCCAGCAAATAACCTCGATTCTAACTCAAGATGAGTTGCTGAATAAAGTGGTGAACCTGATTCAAGATCGCTTCGGCTATTATTTTGTGGGCGTCTGGACGCTGGACGGGAAAAACAATTGTATGATTCCCCGCGCCGTTACGGGACAAAGTGAGGCTCTTCGGCACGGCGCGAATATGCGTATTCCGTTGAATACGTCCAGTATCATCATTCGCGCGTATGAAACTCAGGAGTGTCGTCTGGTAGAGGATGTGCACGAGGATCCTGATTATCTGGCAACGGAGAATCTGCCTGCCACGCGGTCTGAATTGGCGCTGCCGCTGCGTATGGGAGATCAGGTCATCGGAGTATTGGATATTCAAAGCACGGTATCGCAAGCTTTCACTGCCGATGACAAGATGGTATTGCAGGCTCTAGCCGATCAGATCGCTATCGCGATTCGCAACGCGCAATTTTACGAGTCAGAACAAAGTCGGCGCCATTTTGCCGAATCGCTGGAGAGCATCGGTCGTGCTCTAGCTAGTACGCT
>CAZSIG010000022.1:0-11540 GCA_964606195.1 uncultured Anaerolineales bacterium | reverse complement strand
GCGAGCCGGCGGCTTTCAGCGATAACGACACGGTATTAGTATCAGCCTTTACCGCGCAGGCAGCTATCGCGCTTGAAAATGCTAATTTGTACGAGCAGGTCCGGCAGTTTAACGAACAGCTTGAACAAAGAGTGCAACAACGTACATCTGAATTAAACAAGGCGTATCACAACCTGGAGCAGTTGGATAAGACTAAATCAGACTTCATCGACGTAGCCGCGCATGAACTGCGAACGCCTTTGACGTTGGTCAAAGGGTATACGCAAATGATAGAGACGCAGATGCCTTCGGAAATCGCGCCGCAGATGCAAGAATACCTAAAGAGCATTCTCACTAATACTGACCGCCTGCACGCGATCGTCAACGGCATGTTAGAAGTCGCCAAGATTGACAACCAAGTGCTGGATATGCACCCCCACGATGTAGCGATCTCCGATGTGGTCAATGAAGTCCACACTGAGTTCACCCTTTCGCTGCCCGAAAGAAATTTGACACTGAACTTTGACAGCTTAGATAATCTACCGACGATTCAAGCGGACCCTAACTTACTGTTTGAAGTTTTCTATCATCTGATAACAAATGCTATTAAGTATACCCCCGACGGTGGTTCAATCACTGTAACCGGAAGCGCGCTCAAGGACGCGGAACTTGGTGACGCGGTGGAAGTATCAGTGAGAGATACAGGTATTGGTATTGATCCCGAACATCAAGAGCTGATCTTCGAGAAGTTTTACCAAACTGGCGACATCGCGCTGCACTCATCCGGCCTTACTAAATTTAAGGGCGGAGGACCCGGTTTAGGATTAGCGATTGCCAAAGGGGTTGTGACAGCCCATGGAGGAAAAATCTGGGTTGAGAGCGACGGATCGGACGAGGACAAATGCCCTGGCAGCACTTTCTATGTAAGATTACCACTTAAACCAAACAAAATATCCAAAGATGCAAAAGACAATACAGTTTAGCATCGCGAATAGACTTCGCGGCAGCATGTCATTATGAACGAAGGAATACGAAACCGCGTTCTAGTATTAGCGCACTCTCCAATTACAAGGGAGCGTTCATGAAACTCTGGAAAAAGAGCTTAATGGGCAAGCTCATTATCTCTTTCTTATTCCCATCCATACTAATAGTTAGCTTAGTAGCAATTATGGCTTATGACCGCGCCAACGCGGTTTTTAAGCGCGAGATATTCACGCGGCTCAACATTTTGGCTGAGGTGAAAGAGAACGCGGTAGATCGGTGGATCGAAGAACATCGCCAGACCGTTATATGGACTACACAATTATATGATGTGAAATACCAACTCCCACTCATGCTACAATACGAAAAGGGTGACGCGCAATATAAATTCAGCCACAGCAAAATTCTGAACACTCTGGAAAATGTCATCAGGAACAAACCCAGCTTGCAGGAGATTTTCATACTCACCGAAGAGGGCAAAGTCATCGTTTCCACCGCACCGGAGCGCGAAGGGGAGAACTGCGCGGGGACGGAGCATTTTGAAAAAGGAAAAGAGGCTACAGTTATTCAGAATGTCTACATCTCACCGCGCACCGGCGAACCGGTTATGACTATCGCGACCCCGCTACTCAGCGTAGCCGGACAGAGACTGGGAGTGCTGGCAGCACACCTAGATTTACGAAGCATGGATGAGCTTATTGATGAAAGCGCGAGTTTGGGAGATGAAGGGAAAATATATCTGGTTAATCGCGCCAGCGAAACCATCGCAGCGGATAGACTGGGAATCGAGGGATATATAAACTCCGAAGGAATTAATAATGCCATTCAAGGCAAAGATGGAGAAGGGACCTATCGCGACTATGAGGGAGAGTCAGTTATTGGCGTATATCGCTGGATCGCCGACCGCGAGCTCGCGTTAATGGCGGAGATGTATCAGGAAGCGGCGCTCGCGCCTGCGCGGCAACTAGCCTGGACGATACTCTTAATCGGCGTATTCTTCGCGGGGGTGCTGACGGTAGGGATTTACTTACTAGCGCGCCAGATAGCGCGCCCTATTCTAGCTATCACCGAAACGGCTATGCAAATCTCTACAGGAGATTTAACCCAGCAAGCCCCGGTGCTTACAGAAGATGAAATAGGCTTGCTGGCGCGAGCATTTAACACTATGCAAGCGAAGCTACAACAATCGTACCAGCAGCTAGAGGAGTACGCGCATACACTGGAAGAGCGCGTCGCTGAACGCACACAGGAAGCGGAACGCCGCGCCGCGCAGATCGCCACCGGAGCCGAGATCGCCCGTGCCGCCACCGCGCTGCTTGACCCCGATCAACTAATTACCAGAGTCGTCGAGCTGATCAAAGAGAGATTTGGGTTTTATTACGTCGGCCTCTTTATCCTTGATGAGAATAACAGATACGCGGTGCTGCGACAAGGCACCGGCGAACCGGGACGCGTAATGAAAGAGCGTAAGTATCGTCTGGAAATCAACGATCATTCAATGATCGGCTGGGCTTGTGCACACAAACAGGCGCGCATCGCGCTAGATGTCGGGGAGGATCCGGTTCACTTTGCTAATCCACTGCTACCCGATACGCATTCAGAGATGGCATTGCCGCTGCGTTCTAGAGAGAGGATTTTAGGCGCACTTAGCGTACAGAGCACGAAAGTCGCGGCATTTGATGATAGTGATGTCACCGCGCTACAGGCAATGGCGGATCAGGTTGCCGTAGCTTTAGAGAATGCACGGTTATTTCAGGAAACCCAAAGCGCGCTACACGCTACGGAAGCACTCTACGCGGCAGCGTGGGACATCATTGGCGCGACTCAGATCAAAGATATTTGTCAAAACTTGGCAATTCATCTCAACAACATGGTACAGGCTGATCGCACTCTAATCCTGTTGATAGATCGAGACCGCGAAGAGATCACAGTCAGAGCAGGTTATGGCAATCTTACCGATGAGCTATCTATTACTTATGAGAAAGCTGTATCAGGCATGACCAGCAAGGTTTTAGAGACTTCCCAACCGATATTAGTTCAAGAGGTTAATGATGAGTTAGAATCACTGCAGATCAGACAAGATAAGGCTAACACCAACGCGGGATCGATCATCGTAGCGCCCCTTATGATCAAAGGAGTAGTTGGGGGAACCATAACCACAGTTAAGCGAAGAGATCAACGTCATTTCACTTCGCGAGATGTTGAGTTACAGACAACCCTCGCCGCGTTGGCGACAACGGCTATCGAGAACGTTTTATTATTTGAACAGACGCAAAAGGCTAATGTAGACTTGGAGCGGCGCGCTCTACAATTGGAAACGAGCAGTCAATTAGGACAGCAGGTAACTTCCATTCTGAATCAAGATGAGTTACTGAATGAGGTAGTTAACCTGATAAAAGAGCGTTTCGGGTACTATTTCGTCGCGATATTGCTACTATCTGATAAAAAAGAACACTTGGTTTTGCACGCGGGGACCGGTGAAGCTGGTAAAACTTTACGCGAACAGACTTTTCACGTTAACATTAACGCTTCTAACATCACCGCGCAAGTTTGCGCTACCGGACAGTACCGCGTCATAAACGACGCAAATGAGCTTTCAAACTACCAAGTTCCAGAGGTATTGGCAAATACGCGGTCGGAATTGGCGCTGCCCTTACGGATGGGAAATCAAACCATCGGGGTGCTCGATATTCACGAAGATAGTCCGGCGGCTTTTGGTTCTGAGGACAAAATGGTGTTGCAGGCTTTGGCAGACCAAACCGCCATCGCCATTCGCAACGCGCAACTTTACAAATTTGAACAAGAGAGGCGTCAACTCGCGGAATCTTTACAACAGATCGGGCGCACTCTTTCCGGTACTTTAGATATGATCGAAGTGCCCAGCAGAATTTTAGAACAGTTGGAACTCATAGTTCCCTACGAACGCGGCGCGATATTGGTACAACAAGACGATATAATGCAAATCATCGCGCAGCGCGGCTTTCCGGAGGGTGACAGAGCGTCAAGCCTCAACATTCCGATTCGCGAGGGTGATATTTATCGCCAGTTGTCACTTTATAGACAGCCGATGATCGTGGATGATGTAACACAAATTTCGGGGTGGCAGCAGGTGGAGTGGCTGCCGTTGAACAAGTCATGGATGGGAGTGCCCCTAATATCCAAAGACCGCGCCATCGGTATGATCTCCTTGACGCGCCGCGAAGCCGCGTCTTTCAGTCAGGATGAGACATCTTTGGTATCAACTTTTGCAGGTCAAGCAGCGATAGCGCTGGAGAACGCGCGGTTGTTCGATGAGGTCAAGAGATTCAACGAAAAATTGGAGCAGATGGTCGAACAACGTACCGCCGAGCTGAACAAAGCTTATAAGACTCTGGAACAGTTGGATAGGAGCAAATCTAGTTTTATTAACGTGACCGCGCATGAACTTCGCACTCCGTTGACGGTGATCAAGGGATATGCCCAAATGCTGGAACTAGATATGGAACGTCGCGATGCTAATAGATACCTGGAAGGTATTCTTGATGGTACAGAACGTTTGAGTGGCATAGTAAATGGAATGTTAGATGTGGCCAAAATTGATACTCAAGTTCTTAATATGAACAAAAAACCGACGAACCTCGCGGAGATCGTCGGGGAAGTCGCTATGGGATTCAAGGTAGAGTTGCAAGAGCGCGAGTTGACTCTCGCTACAAATAACTTAGAAAATCTACCTAAAATAATGGCTGACCCCGATTTGATATTCAAAGTCTTTTATCATCTGGTAGTCAACGCGATTAAATATACTCCGGACAAAGGCAGGATCACTATAGAGGGAGAACAAATCATCACTGCAAGCGGGGACCGCGTCGTGGAGATTGTGGTCAGCGATACTGGTATTGGCATTGACGCGGAACATCAGGAGCTTATCTTCGAGAAGTTTTATCAAACTGGAGACATCGCCTTGCATTCCTCCGGACGCACGAAGTTCAAAGGAGGGGGACCTGGTTTGGGATTGGCGATCGCTAAAGGGGCGGTGGCGGCTCACGGCGGGAAAATTTGGGTCGAAAGCGCGGGTTATGACGAGGAAAAGTGTCCGGGGAGTCATTTTCATGTGTTGTTGCCGTTGGGGTAAGCGAAACATAAAACAAGCAAAGGGGATGAGTTTCTAAACTCATCCCCTTTGTTCGTTTCAACTATACCGCGTGAGCGCGTTCGATCTTCACGGAGTCGCCATCTTCCACCGATTTGAACTGCTTAGCGTCGCCCAAGACGCGCCCGATGATAGTAACGGGGCTGTAGGCGCGCGGTTTTTCGTCGATACTGCTGGGAGTTGGTCCGAAAAATATGCAAAAGGCGCGTCCAGCAGGCCAATATGCCAATTCTCCCACTTCGACATCGGCGCGGGCATTCGGCTCCGCGTCGCGTTTAAGCGGAATCTCAAAGTATATCTCCTCACCCCAAGTGTTAGCTGCGCCCTCAATGGGCAGCGCGTTCCAAATTCTGCGCGCCGTTTGGGTATTATTCAGTTCAGCCGCGAGTGATACGTTACCGGCGGAAATAGTAATTTCATAAGCCATAGTCTAACTCCTCTCCCTCAATACTGTAAGCCTTTACCCTCTAGCATAATTTGCAAAGTGCGCCACAGCACTCCCATGTCATATCTCCACAGCCGCCAACCGTTCCAGGTACGACAGCGCTCCACATAAGCCAAATCCAATGTCTCCGAGCTGCGCGAGTCGGGATGCCCTTTCCTCAATTGCGCCGGGCCTGTCCAGCCCGCACGAATCAATTCGCGATATCTAACTCCGCGCGCTATTTGATCTTGAACCATTGATAGGGGCCAGGGGCGCGGTCCAACCAAGCTCATATCCCCGCGCAAAATGTTAAATAACTGTGGCAGTTCATCGAAGTACCATCTCTTTATGAGATGCCGGCCTGCCCACGTCAAATTAGTTAAATCTTTCTCGTAAATGCGCGCATGTTTCCCTTCCTGACGCATTTGCGCTAGAACATCCTCACGCAGAACGCGAAATTTAAGTACATCGAACTCTTTACCGCGTGATATGCGTCGCTCGCGGTAAAACCATGCGCCTCTATCAGCAGAGCAGAGGAGCATATCCAAAGCCATGCCCAAAACGACGACCAACAACGCGGGAGATAATATCAGCAAGATCACTATGGGCACGATTTTATCTGTTAATCTTTTTTGCCAAGGATAAGGGACGCGTTTCAGTTCTGTCACGATGATCCACCATTGCGCTCAATATATGCCCCCGCGCGTTCTAAATCGCTCGGGTTATTCACGTTGAAAAATGACCAATGTCCAGACGCAAATCGCGCTATCTCAGTCTTGTTGATATAACGCGCCCTAATTTGATCAAAAAAATTGGTGATTTTGTAATCGCCCCGCGTCAACTGTGCTTCAATAACCGGAATGCAAGCGCAACTGTAAATCGCATGCAAAGCCTCGTAGTAATCATCATAGGATGGAATCACCGCGTCATAGTCATCAATCTGTTTTATCATGTAATTAACCAATGGGACGGAAATAAAGGGCATGTCACATGCCACAGCAAAGGCATGTTGGTAGGCTATAGCGTGTAACCCGGAGTATAATCCTACCAGCGAGCCGCTTTGGGGCAACAGATCGCTCACTATACGTTGTCCAAGACATCTATATTGTTCGGGATTGTTCGTGACGATGACTATGTCATCACTCAGTGCTAGAAAAACCGCGAGGATATGCTCAATAATAGCGCGTCCTCTCAACTCTATAAATGCTTTGTCCTCCCCCATACGGGTACTTTTTCCTCCCGCGAGGATTATTACACTAACATTGCGTTTCCGATCGGCCATTGGTTACATGAGCTGAATATTTATAACTTAGGACTTACACAACTTCGGTGTATTTTTACCGCCGAGCACGCAGAGCGCGCAGAGTTTTTGCTGTAATTTGTACTATCTGAAAAATATGACCTTAAATGATAGTGTATGACCGCGTATGGTGGTGGCAAATTTATTCCTTTGAGAAAACTCCGCGTCCTCTGCGCCCTCTGCGGTGAAATTATTGTGAATTTGCGTAAGTCCTATAACTAATGAATCGGTTCTATGGCATCTACATCAGCACATTCGTCGCGGTCTGTAGTAGAGCTACCCAAAGGATAACGACGCAGGCGCACGAATCTGTAAGAAGAACCGTCGTCATTACCTATATCTATCGCGATACCGGAGCCATCCTCAGCTCCAATGCTACCGTTACCATCAGCATCAAACCCGGGGTGTAAATCTGACGCGGAAATGTAATCGTTGCTCTCCCAATCCCCATCGGTAAAGTAGAAACCGGATATGCTGCCGTTATTCTGCAAAGATTCGGTGCTACATGGAGCCGTGGCGGCATTACAATCACCCCAAATGAACACACCATCAGCCCATGGATCGTTGGGCAAGCCATCTGAATTGACATCACTGGAGACATCTATTTGTACCATATCCATACTCACCCCCGGACCAGAGGAGTCCCAATATTCATAATAATAAAAGTCATACCCCGCGCCATCTTGTACTCCCCCCGGTCCCAAGTCCAAGATTATCACCGAATTATCATAACATATCGCGGCAGGAACGCCATCAGGAGAGCCTAAAGCGTTGTCGCACTGCCAAGGAGTATCACCCGGTGCTCCCGCGAATTGTCCCTCACAAACGCTCTCTTTATTAACGAAGAAACCATTAGGCAAAGTTCCGCTTTGGTCATCGGGGTTAATCACCGTCACATCCCACAAACCGGGCGTATCTCCGATGGTTAAATTTCCAGTTAATAAAGTGGGCGAAATATAAGTTATCCCCGTCGCGGAGATTACTTGCCCCCCTAAAGAGAGAATGAACTCCGCGCCGGATTGGAAATTTTCACCCCATACACCGGTTATAACAATCGTCACATTTATACCGGACCCGGGCGGGACTATATCGGTGACAATCGGCGCGGGCAAGGGAGTATCAGTCGGAGTTACAGTTGGCAAATCAGTAGGCGTTTCTGTTGGTGTCGCGGTAGGTTCTTCGGTTGGTTCGACTGTTGGCTCATCCGTGGGTTCGACCGTCGGCACCTCTGTCGGTTCAATCGTCGGCTCAAGCGTTGGCTCTACCGTAGGTTCCAAGGTTGGTTCCAACGTGGGCACCAAAGTAGGTTCCAAAGTAGGCGCGATCGTAGGTTCTAAGGTTGGTGCTACAGTAGGTTCGAGGGTGGGCACAAGCGTAGGTGCTGTAGTTGGTTCCAAAGTCGGCACTGCCGTCGGTTCCAGTGTTGGTTCCTCAGTAGGTGCTAAAGTTGGCGCGGGGGTTGGCGCGAGCGTAGGTTCAAGTGTAGGTACCTCGGTTGGAACTGCGGTAGGTTGCGGCGTAGGCACAGCGGTAGGAGGCAAAGTCGGCTCCGCCGTGGGCGCGGGGGGTGGCGTCGATGTCGGCGCAGCGGGTGGTTCTGGAGTATCGGGAGGCGGCGCGGTCGGTGGAATTGGTGTATCAGTAGCGGGCAGGGGAGTAGAAGTCTTAGTAAATGTGGGCAACGGCGTGCGCGTTGGAATTGATGTCGAAGTTGGACTCGGCGTAGGTGTCGCGGTGATGACCATCACTATCGCCTCTGGCGTATTACGGCGCCGATCTCGTATCACCGCGGTCACAACTTCCGCTTTAACCGGGGCGCGCCGATAGACCGTGGCCATCTTCTTGGCAATCGGTTTATAATCTACCTCGACGTAAGAGGCGATCGCGGCATCCAATCGCTGCTCCGGAGACCGAGTCAAGCTCAACTGTGCCGACAAAAACATGCAGCAGTAGCTACAAGAAAGTAAAAGCAACAAAAGCAATACCAAATAGAGCAACCGTCGTCGCGAACGCTCTTGTTGCTGGCGATCTAAATCTCGTTGTTCGGCATCTTGTTGGCTGACATTAACCATAATAAAAGTCCAAGTGAAAAGGGTGACAAAATTCCGCGAGTTAAAGCGGGTATAGCGGACTTATCCCTCTTCTATAACCGCGTATGAAGCCAAATAAGCGCGGTTTAACTCGACAAACCCGCTGAAGGAGTTGATCATTCCTCTCTATTATCTTCCATTGAAGTATCCGGAGGTTGTAACGGCAAAACGAAGCTGAAAGTACTCCCAGCGTTCAGTTCGCTTTCGACCCATATACTACCCCCGTGCGTTTCGATTATCGCCTTAGTGATATGAAGTCCCAACCCGGTACCAGGTACATCGTTAGTCAATTCGTTATAGGCGCGGAAAAATCGGGTGAATAGCCTTTCTTGATCTTCGGCGGAAATACCCACCCCCGTATCAGTTACATCAATTTGTATGCTCTCATCGCGGCGCGAGGCAGCCACTGTGACTTGGCCTTCTCCAACGGAGTACTTATAAGCATTGGAGATCAGATTTCCTAAAGCAATACTTAACCGTTGATAGTCCCCTTGTATCGCGGGCAAATCAGAGGAAACATTCAATTGTAAGTTAATTTCCGACCTATCCATCTCTTCTTGTAGAATAGACACGGTGTTATCTATCAGTTCTGGCACCGATATTTCATCCATTTGCAGCTTGATTCTGCCATTTTCAATGCGCGACATGTCCAACAGGTTCTCAATCAAAGTAATCAATTCCTGCGCGTGATCGCGAATGATCTCCAAGAACTCTATCTGCTCCTCTGTAGCCATAGACATCACCAACTCGATATATCCCGCGATGACTGTCAAAGGAGTCCGCAGTTCATGCGATACCGTATCGATGAACTCGTCCTTCAACCTGCTAGATTCAACTTCGCGAGTGATGTCATGGAATACCACTACGCCGCCGATATGTTGATTATTGTCAGTGATCACAGGAGCAAACCGCGCATCAAGAATTTTGCGATCCAGCTCTAGCGTCTGGCGTCCCTCTGGTACGTCTGCACCAGAACCTTGACTAAAACTGACCGTTTGCAAATAATCAAATACCCCCGGTAAATCGCGCAAGGGGCGTCCTACAAAATCTTCCGCCTGTACTTCCAAGACATATTCCGCCGCCGCGTTCATCAGAGTTATCTTGCCGGCATCATCACCCACAATAACTCCATCCGCGATACTGCTCAGTATAGCGCGACTACGCCCCGCAGCCTCCTGAAGTTGTGTCGTTCGTTCAAGAAGACTCTGCGTCATCTGATTAAAAGTGCGTCCGAGCACACCGATCTCATCGTGCCCCGCGGGTTTGACTCTTTGCTTCAAATCTCCCGCGGTCACCGCCTGAGAGGCATGGGCTAACTGCATGATCGGCTTAGTGATATGCTGAGAGATCCACAATCCCACCGCGATCACCAGAACCATCGCGCCGGTGAATAGTAAACTCAGATTGTCACGATTGTTTATCCCCATTTGAATGATGAAATCAGCCGTCAGCGCGACCGAATACATTCCTATCGGCTCACCGCGCAGTTGTAGCGGCGCAAAAGCCAGCGAGTAATGCCGCTCAGATAATTCTACATCGCGCAGCACCGTGAACGGCTCGGCAATAACCGTCTGATAAAGAGTTGCTTCCTGGTTCAGTATTCCCCAAGAATCGCTTCTCACAGGCAGCGTGGTAAAAAACGCGTTACCTTGTTGGTCATAAAATGTAATATCCGCCAGGGATTTTAGCTTGACTTGCTCCATCAACTTTCCCAAGTAGGTACCAAATAGCAACGCGCCTACAACTTGATCATCAGGATCTTTGACCGGTCCCACAGTGTACAAAATATGCCCCGCGTTAGTATTTTGTATCGCCACGTACTTATCCCCGAACTGGTCTTCAATCCCGCGCGCGGCATCCTTCAGATATTGCCAATCGGTCAAGCTTATTCCGGAGTTAAGCAGAGTGCTATAATCGTTTACATCAGTCCATTGAGGGGGACGTTTAATACTTACTACTTCCCTACCACTGCGATCACTGGCTTTGACCAGGGCGATCTCATAGTTAATAGTTGCTGGGAACAACAAATCTTTCAACTTCGCGCCGTCATTTTGGACGATAGCTTGATCGACCCCCGTCGTGAAAGCCATGTCGCGCCACCAAGCTAGATGCGCTTCCTCCTGATAGGCGATCTCATCTGCCACGACGCGCCCGGCATCTATTAGCTGATTTACAAAACGTTCTTGCGATGACCCCACTGCCAATCTAATCGCGACGAAGATACCGACAACTGCAAGTAGCAACGTCAGCACAGCATAAGGCAAAATGATCTTAAAACGCAACTGTCCGGTTATACTGTCCCACAACCGCCTAAATGGATTCGTATCCGCTCGCGCGGTCATCTCAGCCATTCCCACATCCTCTCAAACACAAATTATTTCTCTGCATAAAAAATATTAGTATTATATGTATACATCGCGTAAATCCTGCAAGTAACGTTCAACAGATTATATTCGATTTCCCTGTAAAATTCAAACGCATCTTCATTATCAAAGAGCCATTATAGTAGTGGTTAAATGGGGGTCAACTCAGATTCGTGGGGTAAATGGTGGTGAGTGATGCGCCGCGAAGCTCAAAATACGGTGTAGGGCGGCTTTCTTAGCCGCCGTTCCAGTCGGGCAACCTCCCGCAGGTTCA
>CAZSIG010000021.1:0-17488 GCA_964606195.1 uncultured Anaerolineales bacterium | reverse complement strand
GAACAGAATGAGCTTTCAATACGATACCATATCCATCGTTATCTACAAACTCACTATTGCTAACTGTAAATTCTCCTGTCCCATAATTGATACCATTCCAATCACTGAAGCTTAATTTGGAATTAGTCAGTTTAAGGGTGCCATACAGGTGAATTATATTATCATAACTATCACCATCACCACCTCCATAAAGCAATTTAGTATAATCAAGTATCGCCTCCCCTTGATCACTAATATAGATCTCGTCCCAATCTCCACGGCTGGGACTACTATTATCTCCATCACCGTTAGTATCCCCTCCATAAACGTCGTCGTAGAAGGATGTGAAGACAATCTCGTTTCCAGGTTCTCCCTCAGCAATCAATGTACCATGCACTTCCATCCCAACTCCGGAATGCAATTTAACGATTGTTCCAGGATCGAGGATCAGTGTTTGACCTTCAGGCACTCCCATTAAATTACCCCACACGTAAGCTAGCTCATTGTCGCCCGATAAGGTTAGAGTACCTGTAATATCAGTCCAAATATCAATATTGTTGTCGCCATTACTTGTTCCACCGTTGCCGGTGATAGTACGCTCACCAGTTAAGTAATTTCCATAGATGGACAAAGCATCCCCGTCGTTATCATTGAAAACATTATCTCGAATTACGGGAGCTACTGGACCATCCGTTGTCGAGCTATCGTTTACTTCAACGCCATCTCCCGCGCTAAAGCTTAATAGCGAGTTTGCTAGTGACAGGAAGCCATCTTCCACATGAACTAGAGTATCGTACTCACCAGCACTGGCTCCACCATAGCGAATAGTGGCATGATGTATAGTTGCATTAGCTCCACCTCTTATGATTATTTCCTCCCAATCCCCTTTGTCCGGCGTAGTAGCATCTTCGTCGCCATTAGTATCCCCCCCATAGACATCGTCGTAGAAGGATGTGAATACAATCTCATTTCCAGGTTCTCCCTCAGCAATCAATGTACCATGCACTTCCATTCCAACTCCGGGATGCAATTTAACGATTGTTCCAGGATCGAGGATCAGTGTTTGGCCTTCAGGCACTCCTATTAAATTACCCCACACGTAAGCTAGCTCATTGTCGCCCGCTAAGGTTAAAGTACCTGTAATATCAGTCCAAATATCAATATTATTGTCACCGTTACCTGTTCCACTGTTGCCGGTGATAGTACGCTCGCCAGTTAAGTAATTTCCATAGATGGACAAAGCATCCCCGTCGTTATCATTGAAAACATTATCTCGAATTACGGGAGCTACTGGACCATCCGTTGTCGAGCTATCGTTTACTTCAACGCCATCTCCCGCGCTAAAGCTTAATAGCGAGTTTGCTAGTGACAGGAAGCCATCTTCCACATGAACTAGAGTATCGTACTCACCAGCACTGGCTCCACCATAGCGAATAGTGGCATGATGTATAGTTGCATTAGCTCCACCTCTTATGATTATTTCCTCCCAATCCCCTTTGTCCGGCGTAGTAGCATCTTCGTCGCCATTAGTATCCCCCCCATAGACATCGTCGTAGAAGGATGTGAAGACAATCTCGTTTCCAGGTTCTCCCTCAGCAAGCAGTGTACCGTATACTTCCATTCCCGTATCAATGAACTTAACTACAGTGCCTGGATCAACTACAAGGGTTTGGTCAACTGGTATTTCATTTTCCTTGAAAACATAAGCGAAAGAATTGTCACTACTTAGGGTGACTGTTCCTGAAAAATTGGTACCTATGTAGACACGGTTATACACATTTCCCTCTCCTGTGTTGGCTGTAACTGACCGTTCCCCAGTCAGATACTCACCATTGATCGCAATAGCTGATGCGCCATTATTGGATAATACGTTTTGATGTATCCCCAAATTTGGCGGTATTCCGTCGGCATTATCACTGACATAGATACCTGTACTAGCACTATCTAGGATATCGCTACCTACTATCCACAGATTTGGACCGTCGCTTCTAACACCTGCATAGCCACTGCTGATAACTTGAGTAGCAGTTATCTCTAGCGCTCCGGCTATATTATAAATAGCAGCGTCATAATCTCCCCCAGTGCTACCAGCATGAGAGACTATAGCGTGTTCTATAATGGCCTTCCCGCCGGTAAAGACATCAATCCCATCCCAGTAACCCCGATTTGGAGCATCACTATTAGCCGCGAAGAGAGTATTTTGAGTTATAGTTCCCCTTGCCGATAATATACCGGAAACATTGATACCTGTACCGCTATTAAAACGTACAATCGCACCAGGTTGCACGTCAAGTACAACTCCAGTTTCTATTGTGACGTCACAAGTTACATGATAAAGTATACCTGTAGACCAAACTGTGTCAATCAAGATGGAGCCACAAACTTCCTGTGTAGGCGCAGAAGTAGGACTGGGACCTGCCGTGGGAGAGGGGAGTACAGTTGCTATAATGGTCTCTGTCGTGATGGGACTTGGGCCCTCCGTCGCTGTTCTTGTGGTGGTAGGACTCGGCCCGTCCGCTGCTGTTTCTGTTGCAGTAGGACTTGGCCCCTCTGTCGCTGTTTTTGTGGTGGTAGGACTCGGTCCGTCCGCTGCTGTTTCTGTTGCAGTGGGACTTGGCCCCTCCGTCGCTGCTTTTGTGGTGGTAGGACTAGGCCCATCCGTTGCAGTTTCTGTTACAGTAGGAATTTGTCCTTCAATGACATGCACGACTCCTATGATTTCTAAGCCTATAACATGATATGAGTGGTCTCCCACTACAGTGAAAGTGTGGGAAAAGGTTCCCCCAGGAACTATATCTAAACTCATCCATTCTTTTGACAACGATTCCATCACAGCAAGAGTATCTCGCGTCATTCCCATGCCGACCAAATACCCCTTCAATACCACCGGCAGGTATATCCGAAACCTCGGCTCCCCACTAGCCAGCTTGACCGTACGCGTCGTAGTGTTGGTCCAAACCACCGTATCCCCCACCGCGACAGTAAGCTCCGCCGGGTCGAAACCCTCCGCAGTGATATCGACGTGATGCGTAGCGGTCAGCCGCGCCTCCCCGCCAGGCTCCGCTTGAATTTGCGGAACATAGCCCAAACCGATAAGGCTAAATATAGTTACTAATACCAGAATACTACTCCACACCGCGCGCCCCATTTTATTTAACATAATTACTCCTTCTCATGGTCAATTTTGTCAATTTACAATTCTAATTGCCAATACCCCCCGTCAAAAACCCTCACTCCTCCTCAAACCCCTGCGTCTTAAACTTCAGCGTCCGGCAATTCTCCGTCACCGTCCGCACCACCTGCGCCGGCGCCCCCTCCGGCAGCCGCGCCTGAATCTCCACCGTCACCTGCACCTCCGCGCCGACCAACCCCGCGAGATGCTGCACCACCTCCGTCGCAATCTGCCCCGCGTCGCGAGACAGCCGCACCGCATCCACCTCCACCACACCGTAAAATCGCTTAGGCGCGGTGGGAGTAGGCGGCAACGGAGATATCGTACCGCCCCCGGTGAGGTCCTCCACCTTTTTCCCCCCACCGGGCGGCGCGGGCGGATAAGGCGCGGGCGGCTCCGCCGGCGGCTCCTCCGCGGCTTGGGCGCGCTTCAACTGCGCGGCAGCCGCCTCCGGTTTCACCAACACACTCTCCGCGTCCAGAAAAATCGACCCCGGCGGCTGCCCGAACTGTAATCCCTGATAATGCCCCTCCGCCGTAACCCCCGTGGCATAGCCGAAATAATCGCGCACCCGCACCCCCTCATGCACCGCCCGCAACAGCACGTCGCGGTCGCGCAGGCGCGGGAGATACAGATACATCGTCAAACAATCCCACACCCGTTTGAGCTTCACGTGCGGCGCGTCCGGCCACAGCCAGCGGTCTAATTCCATGCGCAACAACTTGGGCGACCATTCAGCAATCAAATAGCCCGCGTTGCGCACCTCTCGCGCCGCCTTCTTGACCGGATTATCCTGGCTCCCCGCAAGGCGCGCCTCCTCCCACGTCAGCGTCTCCGTCCCCTCCTGAAGCGGCACCAGCAACCACTGGTACGCGTCGTTGAGCCGCGTGCGCGTCGCCTCGTCACTGCGCGTCATACTCTCCTTCGCCTCACGGCGTTGGTGCGCATCGAGATTGAGCAAATCCGCGTCCGCGTGAATCGATTTCCACGCCAGATACTGTTTGACCTGCCGCGTCAATAACTCCACCTGGTCGGCATCCGCCGCGATGAACAGGAGCATATTGCGACATAGGCGCGGATTATGCGCGCCATGCTGGTCTAATATCTCCTGCGCCGCCGCGCGCGCCGCAGTATTCGGGCGCCGCAGCCGGTGCGCCTGAGTATAGGGCAAAATCACCAAGCGCGCCTCCGGCGTGTCCGGAATATCCCCCGAGGGGCGGCAGACATGCACGCCGCGAAAATCGCCCCGCTCTCGAATCTGCTTCAACCGCCGCTCGACCTCCAACTCGACCTCCAGCGCGTCTAGTTTACCGGCGCGCTCCTCCATCGTGCGGCGCAGATTGGGGCGCGTATCGTACCAATAGCGCTGATTGCCGCTGTATAGATAGGTCAAGCGGTCGTTCAGCCGGCCCAGCGCGTCGTTGAACACCGCCACCGATTCGCCCGGCTGCGCCGCGCCCAGCAGTACCCGCACATCCTCCAACCCACGCACCGTCTGCTGGCGCGTGTGTGCCGCGCTGCCCAAAAAAACCGTGCGCGCCACGCGCCGCGCCGCGCCGCAAGCCCCAAAGCGCGGATTATCCGAATCTATCAGGTGCGGCGTGGAGCGTTCCCCATCCACGTCGTTATCGACGACGGTATTCCACCCCTCCGCCAGATAGCGTAGCAGTTCATTTTGCACTTGCGGCGCGCCCAAGGGCACCGTCCCCGGTAGAATGACGAAAGATTGGTCCTGGCGCATCCACAGTTCGTGAATCACCGCGGACATCAAGCGCAGCACGCCGCGCGTACGCTGAAATCTTTCCAGCGCGGACCAATCGCCGTAGAGACGGTCGAACAGTTCCGGGTGAATCGGATACGCGGCGCATAGGCGTTGATAGTACGCCTCTTCGCCACATTCCGCGGGAAAATCCGCACTGTTATCGCTGTAGTAGCGCACGAAGGCGCGGCATACCGCGTCGCGGGCGGCAGCATCCGTCACCGGCGCGCACAACCGGCGGCGCACAATCTCGAATCCCTCGCGCGCTTGTACCGGCTTCCAAATCGTCTCGATGCGCCCGAAGACGTGTTGCAGATGCGCCAGCGCGACTTTGCCCCCCTCGCCGCCGATTTCTATCTCCGACTCCGGCAGCGTCGCGACGAGCATCCCGCGTGGGGCGCGTTTGACCGCCTCGGTGAGCGCCTGCGCGAAGGTCAGATTGGCGTCGAACGACCCCGCGGGCAAGCCTTCTTGTTGGTACAGGTTACGCATGTACGCGACTAACTCGTCAATCAGAATCAGCGCGGGGCTGTAGGCATCAAAAATCGCTTTCAGGTCGTCGGCGCCGGGCGACACGCCCCGCGCATCCGCCGCCGCGATGCGTTGGTACGCTTCGTACCCGCCCAACTGCGCGGCGATGTCCCCCCACAGGGTGCGCACGGTGATGCCATTCACCTCCCGCGGCTTGCTGGGGTTGAGCGCGGTGCCGACGAGGACCGCCAGCGACACTTCGGGCAACGAATTGAGCTGCGCCTCTTGCAGGATTGGCGCCACGCCGCGCAGCTCAGCGGCGCGCGGCGCGTTTTGCAGCAGATGATACAGCGCGAGCATGGTGTGCGTCTTGCCGCCGCCGAACGCGGTCTGCAACTGCACCACCGGCTCGCCCTCCGCACCGGTCAGACGGCGCAACGCGGTGACCAGCAGGTGTTGGATGCCCGCGGTCATGTAGGTGCGGGCGAAGAACTCGGCGGGGTTCTGATACGCCGCATCCGCCGTCCCTTGTAACACCTCCGCCAAATCCGCCGCGAACTCCGCCTGTCTGTAGCGCCCGGTCGCGACATCTTTATGGGGTTTAATCACTTCTCGCCAGGGTTTCAAGCTCATGTTATCTCTCTCCAATGTTTAGCTTCTACAAATAATGACAAGTGTCCTACATTCTCGGTAGCTATGATTCCATCCACCTGTAAGGCTAACGCGGCTAAAATCACATCACCATCCAATTCTTTGGGGTCGGCGGTCGGACGTCCCCGCCACCTAGCTTCAGCCCATAACTCAGCCGCGTGTAGCATTGTCGCGGTATTCAAAGGCAGATAAGTTAGGGTTGCTTTGAGTTGGTCAAGCCGCGCGACCGATTTAGATAGTCTAGCATGTAACAGCCCGCGTCGTACCTCATAATCTGCAATTTCTGGTAAGATAACTTCAACGCCAGATTGCAACAACTGCTTGAACCATTTGATAATCTCTGGGTGGGGGCGCGGATGTGCGATTTTTCCCAAAGGACCTGCATCTAGAAGTATCGCTTTAGTCATCAAAACGCCTCCTGTAGGAAAGGCGATGCGTTTCAATAGTGTCTTTTACCATATCCCAAACCTGCTCATCATAACCAGAATCATCAGCCAGCCATTCCTCCAATAAGTGCAGCGCAGCTTCATTTCTCTGTCGTTGCCCCGCTACCGCGTCAGATGATTGTGCCGCGCTTGATAGTTCACTTGGTGGAGCCGGCGCGAACCAATCCAGAGAAATAGCACTTTGGCACTGCTCTAATAGATGCGTAACTATACCAGCACTGAATTGTAGCCCAAGTGAAACTGCCCGGCTATCCATTGAGATTGCACGCCCCCATACACCAATTTGGCGCGGCTTATTTTCTATATCCCCGATGGACAATTCATTGACCGCCCCTGACCCTTCAGTATACACCGCGACATTATCTCTCATAATTCACCTCCTCTCCGCGCAACCGCTGCTCCAATCGCGGAGTGATAGAAGCCGCGAATATCTGCCATGCCGTATCATGTAGTTCGGAGATTTCCATCACCACGCGTTTATCGGCTATCGTCAACTTTTTCTCCATGATACAATCTATATCTAGCGCAATCGCGCCAACTGTGTGCCCAGCCTCAGGCTCCATCTCTGCCAACGTTATTATTTGCCTATGCTGCGGAGACGAACGAGTTTCCATACGACACAGAAACCCCGGTAACGATGAAAGTACCGCTCTCGGAATATAGTTGCTCGCTTTCAGCCAGTCTCCGGCAGTTTCACTAGGGTGTACGCGCTCAATACTATTGATATAACGCAAACCGATGCGCGTAATCTCCGCGGGCTGGAGCACCGCGCATACCTGCGCCCAAGCGTCCAGTACATCCGCGCGCATCTGTTCCCAACCCGGATACTTGGGTAATACATTAACGGTGAAAACATTCTCTGCCAATTGTAACAGCAAATTCTTGGCAAAATGCTTATAGCGTATTTGTTGTTGCGGTGTCGTCAATGCTTGACGCAAGCCTTTCGCGTCCTCTTGCCACTGCACACTGACGCGCGTAACCGGTTCAAGTCGCGGGAATGTTTCCTGAATATTCTTAAACACCTCTCCGAACAGTGAGGGGTGCCAATCTACTCCATCTGGTAAACGAAAATGAAATTCGCAAAGTGCTTCCTGAATAATAGGATTAGCATAAGTTGGATGTTTTTCAGCCATTCTATCTCTCCTCCATATTTATATTTTTTTCAAAGCCGCGGGTCAAGGTGACGGGCGCTTACGCCCCTCTCCCTACCGGGGAGAGGGGTTGGGGTGAGGGTGCTTTTTCGCTCAGTTTATTCGCCCCATCGCTAAAACAACCGCGTCGCGTCCGCGGTCTCGCCGACCTTCTCCTGTATCGCGTCCCACGAGGTGACAAGGACGTTGTAGGCAATCGCCGGCTGCGCCCAATTCTGCCGCTCGCAAATCGCGTACAGCCGGTAGGCTAACGCCCGCGCCGCCGCGCTCGCCGCGCCTCCCAGCGCCCGCGCCACTCGCGCCGCGCCCCCTTCCCCCTCCTGCTCCAGGGCGCGAATGAGGTACTGCGTCCCCTTCCAGACCGGCACGCGGTGCGCGGCGGTGGGGTCCCAATCGGGCGTGTATTCAACGCGGCGGAGCAGGCGCACTTTGCCCCCGCGCGCCTCCAGCAGCCCCGCCCGCGCCATCCCCTCCACGCTGACGTTCTTCGCCTTCGCCAGCACCTCCGCCTCGCCGAAGGGGTGCGCGGTCGTGCCATATTGCTCGAACCACGCCACGCAGAAGCGCGTCTCGGCGTCGAAATCCCCCTCTTGCTCCGCGAAGTAGGCGTCCAGTTCCTGATTTATCAGTTGCAGCGCGGTGCGTACCGTCATCTCGCTCCCATCCACTTCCCACACCGCGCGGTAGCGCGAGAATATCGCCATGCCAGGGCCAATCGCCGCCTGTGCCAGGTCTACCGGCGCGATGTTGCTCTGCTGTAGTTTCCGCAGGGCGGGGGGGAGTTCGCGGCGCAGGGCGCGGCTAAACTCGCGCCGCGTCGCCTCTGGCGCATCAGCGGGACGCGGACGGCAAACAAGGACAATAGACGACGCGAGTGCATTGACTGTTACTTTGACTCCAGTAGGGCGCTCTGTCTGAATCGGTATTGTTCCTGTAATTTGAAAGCCTGTTGTAATCAATCCCTCCAACATTGTCTCCCAACCAGTAGAAAACAACGCGGCATCTGTAGTTTCCTCCGTCTGCTTAAACGCGTAGTAAATAGTTACCGGATAGTCGGCACTGGCGCGGGCGCGCATTTGTCGGAAAGCCTGGCCAAGTCCGGTCAAGAAATGCTCCTCCGCGGCAGCCTTACTATCGAAACGGTGCGCGGAAGCTACAATCTCCGGCATTTTTGGTGTCAACAATGTGCTAAACAAATTGGGAAAAAGGCTACCAAAAATCTTCCGCTGCCAAACATAATAAAAATCGGACAAGTCAGCGTATTCAATGTTATCATAATATGGAGGGTCTGTTGAAATGAGAAAATGTGTACTTTCATCAATATCGATAGGAACGGCCGCATCGCGTTGTCTGACATGTGCGATAGCAGAAGCTGGTAATTTTTTCAACACCCTTGTAATCCATTCAGTAGCACTAATCCAATTACCTGTTGAATGGCTAAATGGACATACTTCAGCAAAATCCCAAATCATTGGTATAGCCTGTCGCGTAAATACTTGTGCTATGAATCCACCAGAAGCCTGCCACCAACACAGCGAAGACCACATACTGGCTGAACGAGACACAGAAAGCCCCAAATACGTCGCCACCGCGTCGGCATACGCGCCCGCACCCTGGTCTCCTTCAACAGGCCACCCCACCGCGCGCGCATCTTGATACACCTGCTCTCGCGCCGCGCCGACCAAATCGCTGAACGTAGTCAATGCCGTCAACTGTCGCGGCGTGAATAAATCTGCCCAAGTGAAGAAGCCATACCCTCGGCCACTCACCAAAGTAGGATTATCCATATTCATCTTCTCTTCCGGTTTCCACTCAGGCACAGCGCTCTCCGCGATGCGAACATGTTCATTCAGAGGAGCCACATAAACACGCCGCCGGTTTCCTTCTGCCACAATCGCCAGCAGTTGCGCGCCCATGCGCCCCGCCATACTCTCCGCCTTGATGTGTGCGGGGGGCGCGTCTTGCTGACAGACCAGACAGCGAAACTTCGCGCCGCGCCCCACCTTCGGCGGCTCCGGCGGTATTCCCTGCCCCGTTTTCACCGTAAATTCCACCGTCTTATGCTCCCTATCCACCCGCGGCTCCACCCACGCCTTTTTCCCCTTCTTCTTAGAGAGCCAGAACGACCGCGCCAGCGGCATCGTCGCCCCACACGCCGGATTGGGACAGCGTACCGTCCGCGCCCAAAGCCACGCGATGACCGTCGCCTCCCCGCCCCCCTGCTCCGGCGGCAACGGCACCTTGGGATACAGGTGGCCAATCCGCTCCTCCGCCGCGGTGCGCATCCACTCTCCATAATAGCGCACATCCTCCGCCAAGCCCGCCGCGCCGCGCCATTCTTGCCCCGGAATCAACGACCGCCGCGTCTCGGGGTTGACCGGCGGCTGCCCCGCGAAACGTGGCGGAATCTCAATCATCGCCTTGTTAATCAGCACCGCGACCGGGTTCAGGTCACTGGCATAAGCTTTCAACCCCAGCCGCTGCGCCTCCAGCGGAATAGACCCGCCCCCCGCGAAAGGGTCCAACACCGGCGGCGGTTGCCCATCCGTAGATTTCATAATCTCGCGCCGCGCCAACTCCAGCACGCGCTCGTCGTTGATATTCTCCCACTTCACCAATTCCTTGATGATGCCGAACAGTCGTTCGCGCTCGCGATTTTGCGCCTCCTCCGTCGGGAACTCCTCCGGGCGGCTGGCGGGGTCGTCCACCAGCGCGGCGAAGAGCACCGCGCGGCACGCCGCCAGCGGGCGCCGCGCCCACCAGAGGTGCAGCGTGGAGGGGTGGCCGTGCCGAATAGATTTCTCGCGCGCCGCCTCGCGGTTAATCGCCTCCAACGGCAGCGCGACCTCGATAAGTTTTTTACGATAGGTCATGGTAACTCCTCTGAAAATGGAACTTTTGAGTAGTGGTAAAAAAGTGACACGATTGATTGACCACAAAGGACACCAAGAGCACTAAGCATTTTCGCGCAATAAATTTCATACGCGGTCAAAAATAACCATTAGAGGTAAGTGTTATCTTAGTGTCCTTTGTGTGCTTTGTGGTTTATAGGCCCCCCGCCCAGGTTGCCCATCACCCACAGATTAGCCAGCGATAAGCCTTCTCGCGCCTTTCGCAGCATCTCCTCCGATACTTTGACGCGGTATACCTGCGTCGCCCCGGCGCTATCGCGCTCCACCGCGAAGAGCCGCACGCGGTCATCGCGCAAATCCAAGCCATCCAGCACCAGCGGATTATGCGTAGTCAGCAGCGCCTGCCGCGGCGGTTCCGCTTGCACCATTTGCTGGCAAAATTGCCGCGTCAGCGCCCGCGCCAGGCGCGGGTGCATCGATTGGTCGAAATTGTCGATGGCGAAGAGCGGCGGGGTGCGCGGGTGCAGCGCCAGCGTGAGCGCGAACAACACGTACAACGCCCCTTCGCTGGCGTCGTAGCCGGATAGTTGATTGCGCTGATTATTCATCCAATAATCGGTGAATCTAATCACGCTCCGTAGCGCGGGGACGCTGGCAGAGAGTAACTGCCGCGAGGGGGGCACAATATCAAAGCCCGCCACCCAATCTAATAACTCCAAAACATCATCCAAGTCCATCGCGCCCAGCCGGTTTTGCGCCAAATCCAAAATCTCCTCCATCGCCTCCGGCAGCCGCCCCCCCGCCAACCCCACCGGCTCGCGCTGTTCAGGGTCCGTCGCGGTCCCCCTAAGCACCGGCGTGTTGGGCGAAAAGATGGCATATTCGCTCAATGTGGTGAGCAACTTCTCCGGCGCGCCCGTCAAATCGCGGTGCCCGCGCGCAAATGCCGCCAATCCCTTGTGCGGTTCTACGTCCGGTTGGGTAGCGCGCGAGATTAGCGCGTCCGTCCCCCGATGGACTACCTCGTGCGTGAAGCGCCACGCGGTCACATGATTCTTAAGCGGACTCGCCAGCGAAAGGTCATAATGCGCCTCTGCTCCCTGCCACTCGCCGGCGACGCGAAAAGCGACGGTATCCGGCACATTGGCAACTTTTTGCAACGAGGTATTATACAATCGCGGCGTAGCCGGGCGCACGCCGCGGCTTAATAACGCTTTATCGTCTACGTGCCCCGCCGCTGCCGCGCCTAGCACCCCCACCGCCTCCAACAGGTTACTCTTCCCGCTGCCGTTCGCACCGATGAATACATTGACTACCCCTAATTCCAATGGCGCGAGGTTGGCCAACGATTTGAACCCGCGTACACTCAATTCAGTTATCATAATTTTTCCTCTACTCCGAAAATAGGCGCAATGGGGATTGCGCCCTCTAGGATGCGCGACTCCAGGGCGGTATCCCCATACCGCCACCACCGCGCTGCGCGCCCCCTCACCCTACCCCTGCGCGAAGCCTACTCGTAGGAGTGCTCCCCGCGGGGGAGAGGGAACTTGCCCCCCTCTCCCTTTCAGGGAGAGGGGCCGGGGGTGAGGGTGATTTTCGCTCATTGGTGGCGCGCCACACTCATGTAACCTATTCCGAGAATAAACTCACCGCGCCCTACCCCGGCGGCGCCGCCCGCGCCAGCAGCTTCGCCACATCGTAATTCACACTCGTCGCGTTGAAATCCGGTTCCTTTTCAAACGGCTGCCAAATATAGTGCGGCGTCCCCGCTGTATCATCCTCAATCTCCACAATCGCCAAAATGAAACTCTCCGGCTTATTCAGCGCGGTCAAAATCTGCGTCTTATGCACCGTCACCACCGGCGCGCCGCGCGCCTTCCCCTTCACCTCGATGAACCGCAGCCGCCCGCTCTGGGGGTCGCGCGACTCAATATCGTAGCCCGGATGCTGATGCGCCAGCTCGCGCGGCTCATAACCCAAGGCGCGCTCCGCCGCCAGCACTGCGTCGACCGCCAACCGCTCCAGGCGCGCCTTCACCTCCGGCGATACCGCCTGCGGCCCCGCCGCCGTTACCAGGTGGCGCGGTTTAAGTAATGTCGCCGGAATCACCAGCGCGCCCCCCAACACCGCCGGCGGCAGGGGCGAGAGATGCCGCTCCGCTGCCAGTTCGGTCATCCGCTGCTGCAACCGCGCCGCCAGGTCATCTGCCCGCTGCTGCGCCTTCTGCGAATTCAGCCGCGGGTGCTTCCCCGCCGCCTCCTGCGCCCGCAACTGCCCGGCGCGATGGTCCCAATAGGTGATTTCCTTCGTCAGCCGCGCCTTGACCGCCGCCATCGTCTTGTGTACCAACTCCTCTTTGCGCGTCTTGACCGCCGCGAGATGCGGGGGGATAATCTCCGCCACCGCGTACGCCAACGCCCGCTCTTCGAGGTCGCCGCGCAGCCACTCCGCCTGCAATATCTCCGCGGCGGCGGCTCGCTCATCCTCCTCCAGCGGGCGATAATCCAGATAGGGCGCGTACCCCGGGTCACGCGCCGTATTGGTACGGTCTAATTCTACAAAGTGCATCCGCCGCGAGACCGCCCGCCGCTGCCCCTGCTGATCCTGACGCGCATCCTGAATCGTATGTTCCAAATAGAACAAGACGCGCACCTCATCTTCGGTGCTCTCCGTATCTACCAACACCGCGCCGCGCTTCAACAAATGTCGCTGCCGCTCCAAAGTCAAGTCCAACACCGCGTCGAGCAGGGGCTGCCCGGGACAGATGAACGCCGCCGGCGGTTTACCCGGCTGAGTAATCAACTCCTTCTCGAAAGTAACCCGCTCATAGCGCGTCAGCACCGGCTCGCCCAGCCCAATCTGCCGGTCGCGCTGCCGAATGAGCGCGGGGACGTGCGTAATCTCGTAGCGGCGCGGCTCCCGTTCCCGCAAGACGCCTCCCAGACGCGCAAACGCCGCGCGAAAGAACGCGGCGATGAAATGCGGCTGTAAGCGGCGCGCCGCGGCGCGCTCCATATCTGCCCGAATGCGCTGTACCTGCGTCGCGGAGAGGGTCTCGTGCGCTAGGGCTTGTTCCTCAATCAAAGTGCGTAATTTCTCGCGGTCGAGGGTCTCATCGATGACCTGATTTAACCGCGCCCGTACTTCGGGCTGGTCGCCATAGCGAATCGCCTCCAGCAACAACCGCCGCAGCGGCGTGCCGGTGAAACTCTTCCCCAGCACATCGAAGACGCTGCCCCCCAGCGAGGC
The DNA here is from genome assembly GCA_964606195.1 of uncultured Anaerolineales bacterium. Taxonomy (GTDB): domain Bacteria; phylum Chloroflexota; class Anaerolineae; order CAZSIG01; family CAZSIG01; genus CAZSIG01. The sequence continues at coordinate 3,758 of CAZSIG010000021.1, read as the reverse complement.
GCGCTGCTGTTCCAATTTCTGGAGTAAGCGGTCGAACACGTCTCCCTCGCGGGTCTCCTGCGCCACCATATTCCATAGATGGCACACCTCCGTCTGCCCGATGCGGTGAATGCGTCCAAACCGCTGCTCGATGCGGTTCGGGTTCCAGGGCAGGTCATAGTTGACCATCAGATGCGCCCGTTGGAGATTGATGCCCTCCCCCGCCGCGTCGGTAGCTACTAAAATCTGCACCTCTTTATCCTGGGTGAACGCCTCCTGTGCCTTACGCCGCGCCACGCGCCCCAGCCCGCCATGAATCGTGACCACCGCCTCCGGTCTACCGAGCAGGGCGCGAATATTATCCGCCAGATAATTCAGCGTGTCGCGATGTTCGGTGAAGATGATTAACTTGCGCCGCTGCCCCTGCGCGTCAAAGAGCACCGCCTCCGCCGCGCCGCGATGGCCCTGTAACAGACTGGATAACTCGTCCCACTTGCGGTCGGTGCGACTGCGCCGGACCTGCTGCGCTAACTGCTCGAGGCGGTGCAGCGTGGCGATTTCCGCCTCCAACTCCGCGATGGTGCGTGCCGCGGAGGCGCGGTCCACGATTTGTTCCTCCGCCTCTTCCACCTCCGCGGCGGGGGCTTCGTCGTAGTAATCGTCCCAGTCCTCATCCTCCTCATCTAGCGGTAGCGCCCCCGCCGCCGGCAGGTCCAGCGGGACAGCCGCGCCGCGTTTCAAGACGCGCTCCTCACGGAGGCGTCTCTCCAAGCGGGCGCGGCGGCGCCGCAGCGACTGGTAGATTGCCTCCGGCGACGAAGCTAGCCGCCGCTGGAGAATCGTCAGGGCGAACCCCACCATATTCCCGCGCCGCCCTTCGCCCTCACGCGCCAGGCGGTCGGCGCGATTCATCTCCTCGCGTACGTACTCCGTCACGTCATGGTATAACCGCGCCTCCACCTCCGTCAGGCGGTAGTTGACGGTGTACGCCCGGCGTTCCGGAAAGAGCGGTTTCCCGTCGAACTTCACCAACTGCTCCTTGACCATGCGCCGCATCAGGTCAGAAGTATCCACCACGTGCACGCCATCGCGAAAGCGCCCGGCGAAGCGGTCGGCGTCCAAGAGCGCCATGAATAACTGAAAATCCTCTTCCTTGCCATTGTGCGGCGTCGCGGTGAGCAGCAGGAGATGCCGCGTCAGCCGCCCTAACAACTGCCCCAAACGGTACCGCTTGGTCGCTTTTAGCTCGTGTCCGTAGAAATGTGCCGACATCTTGTGCGCCTCGTCACACACCACCAGGTCCCAATCGGTAATTTGCAACTGGGCTTGGATGTCTTCATTGCGGCTCAGTTGGTCGAGGCGGCAAATCAACAGGTTGTGTTCCATAAAGGCGTTGCCCGTCCGCGCCGTCGCTACCATCTCCCGCGTCAGGATGTCGAACGGCAGTTGAAACCGCCGATACAGTTCGTCTTGCCACTGTTCCACCAGATTACCCGGACAGCAGACCAGACAACGGCGCACGTCCCCGCGCATGAGCAGTTCCTTGAGCAACATGCCGGTCATAATCGTCTTGCCCGCGCCGGGGTCGTCTGCCAGCAGAAAGCGCAGCGGTTGGCGCGCGAGCATCTCCCCGTACACCGCGGTGATTTGGTGCGGCAGCGGCTCCACGAGCGAGGTATGTACTGCTAACAACGGGTCAAACAGGTACGCCAGGTGAATCCGCTGCGCCTCAGAGACCAGCTTGAATAATTGAGCGTCGCTGTCGAAGCTCCACGGCCGCCCCGCGGTGACGATTTCCAGTTCCGGTTCGCGGTCGCGGTAGAGAAGTTCGTTGCCCGGTTTGCCCGTGGCGTCCTTGTAGGTGAGTTCTGCCACCGCGCTGCCATACCATTTCAGGTCTACCACCGTCACCACCTGCGCGGGCAAAATTCCCTGAACAGCCGCGCCGCGTTTGAGGTCTTCTAGTTTAGCCATAGGTTTACTCTAGTAATCATCTCTCCCGCATAATCCCCGCGCTGTCACATTTGCCCGAAGCCGCTACGCGGGGTATAATTACGCGCCCAGACTGATAAAGGTGCATTAACGCATACCGAACCTCGCGGGGCTTAACCGAGCTGCGGGGTTTTGGTTTTTTATGAGCCGGACTTACGTAATTTTTCCCCAAAGGGGCAGCGTGCCCAGCGCGTTGGCGGGTTTTGACTAGGAATGACCGCGAATGCCCAACGCGGTGGGTCTACTACCTGTCAAGCTGGGCAAGCCCTAATGGGTAATTTCTACCATATTATACTACAAAAGTAACCGTTTGTCTATAGATAGTAGTTTAAAATTTGGTTAGTTTTTTGGACAATTCTTTGTAGGACTTTTCTTACAAGGTTTGTAATCCTAGTCTGACTACCTTACTTGCCGCACTTTTACGCGGAAAAGGGGACTTGTAATACCACTCGTATTACAAGAGTAGGCTCAACGTCGCTTGATAAAGCTCTACGTCGCCGCGCCGGCGCGCACCCGTTGCGCGAACGCCGTCCTCGCCCGGTCCGGGAGAAACGTGGCGTAGGCCGGCGCGGGGTCTTCCGTCCATTCGGGGTGCCCTTACTAAAAGGAGAAATTATGAATACGACTAAAGTTATCAAAGAAGCTCACATTTTCTACAACGTTGCCAGCGACCACGTACTGAAAATCACTACTACCTCTTCAACATAGTTTTGACAAACTCTCTTCCTGTGGTAAACTAGAGGCAAACTTGCCTTTACAGGAGGAGAGCAAGGCCTAGAAAAATCTATATTGTTGACTTGACAGCAGAAGAACGTGCGCATTTGTGGGACTTGATCAAGAACGGTAAACGTTCTGCGCGCAAACTCAATCGTGCCCGAATTCTTCTGCCCACCGGCGAAGGAAAATCCGCCAGCGAAATGGCCCAAGGCTCTGCACACTAGCATGTCTACCGTGCCGCGAACCCGGCAGCGGTTTGGGGAAGGCAACCTTTCGTGGGCCCTCAACGAGCGCCCACGAAAGGGACGAGGCAAGAAACTGGATGAAAAAGGTGAAGCTGTCCTGGAAACACTCGCTCATAGCAAACCGCCAGAAGGTCGCAAACGCTGAACGTTGCAGCTCTTGACAGACCGATTAGTGGAGGTGTTACACCAAACCATAATTGGACAAGAAGTCCAGACTCAGTTACAGCAGATTGACCGCTGCTCGAACATGATGATCGGTTGTGTTGGAGGCGGAAGCAACTTTATGGGCTTTATTGCTTCCTTTGTGCCAGCTAAATTAGACGGAAAGCCCCTAGAGTTCATCGCGGTGGAAGCCCAAGCTGTGCCCTACTTGACGAAAGGGAGCTATCAGTACGACTGGGCTGACTTCAATAAATTGCCTTCACGAATCAAGATGTATTCGCTGGGGTATGACTTTGTGCCTCCGCCTATCCATTCGGGAGGTCTGCGTTATCATGGTAAGACCCCGGTACTTTCAGCATTAGTGCATACAGAATACATTTTGCCCGCACCAGAAAGCACCCATGCGGTGTTAGCGGCTATCCATGAGGCACAAAGGGCAAAGGAAGAAAGCTGCCACAAGGTAACTGTCTTTTGTCTATCTGGACATGGTTACCTTGACTTGCAAGGATATGCTACGGTATTCGAGACATGAGTTGGAGTTTTAACCACCCACAAAATCCATCATGCAAGGAGTAATGACGATGAAACAATTGGATGAATTGATAGCCCTAATCCCATCACTTACTTGGGGACAACGTCCTCCTGCCCAAGAAGATATTGAAA